>NZ_JCANNB010000004.1:0-275926 GCF_059553435.1 Micromonospora sp. PRAS1 | reverse complement strand
AGGCGACGGCGGCGATCGGGACGGCGACGAAGGCGCCGGCGATGCCGGCGATCAGGGTGCCGGCGGTCACCGCGACCAGGATCACCACCGGATGCAGTCGTACCTGACGCTTCATGACAAGTGGTTCCAGCAGGTTGCCCTCGATCTGCTGGACGGCGATCACCGCCGCCAGGGTGAGCAGGGCGGTGGTCGGGCCGTCGGCGGCCAGCGCCACCAGCACGGCGACCGCGCCGGCCACGGTGGCGCCGATGATCGGTACGAATCCGCCGATGAAGGTGATCAACGCGAGGGGGAACGCCAGCGGCACGCCGAGCAGGACCAGGGCCAGGCCGATCCCGATCGCGTCGATCGCCGCGATCAGCATGGTGCCCCGGCTGTACGAGCCGAGGGTCCGCCAGCCGACCCGACCGGCCTCGGCGGCGATCTCCCGGTTCCGCCCGGCCATCCGGCCCAGCGCCCAGTGCCACATCTCCCGGCCATCCTTGAGTAGGAAGAAGAGCAGCACCAGGGCGAGCAACGCGGAGCCGAACACCTCCGCGACGGTGCGGGCGCTGGAGACCGGGTCGACCTCCTGCGAGGTGGCGGCCTGACGCAGTTGGTTGAGCAGCCCGTCGAGCTGCTCGTTGGTGACCGGCAGCGTGGAGGTGATCAGGTCGCGGGTGCGTCCCAGGCCCTGGCGCAGCTCGTCGGCCAGCTCGCTGAACTGGTTCGCGGTCAGGTTCCAGACCAGCACCCCGACGCCGCCTAGGATGCCGAGCAGCAGCAGCACGGTGAGCAGGGCAGCCAGCGCGGGGGGCAGTCGCAGTCGGCGCAGCGCCAGCTGCACCGGGTCGAGCAGGGCGGCGAGGAACAGGGTGGCGGCCACCGCGATGGCCAGCGGGGTGATCAGCATGGTGATCCGGGCCAGCAGGTAGAAGCCGGCGGAGATCACCACCAGGCAGGCGCTCCACACCACCGCGGTGCGGACCAGCCACGGCAGCGCCGCCCAGGTCTGTCGTGGTCCGGCGCCCCGGTCCGGCCTGTCCTCGGGCGTACGCCCGGCACGCGTTGCGACCATGGTGGTCCTCCTCGTGTCGGCGAGGTCGGTACCCGTCCTGCGGCCCGCCGACACCGATCCGGCCCGATCGAGCCGGTCAGCCCTCAGCGGGTCGCCCGCGTCCGTCGGGCGGCGACATAGCGCCGCATCTTCTCTGCGGCACCGCAGTCGTCCATGCTGCACCAGCGCCGACTGCGGTTCTTGCTCTCATCGTGGTAGATGAAGCGGCATCCTGCGCATGCCTTGATCCGGTTCAACGTCCCGGTGGTGAGCAGGTCAACGGCGGCGTGCGCCACCGGCCTCAGTGGCCGCGCGAAGGTCCGGTCGTGCCGCCAGGTCCAGGCGAACCTGCCGTCACCTTCGAGTTGTGCGTGGGCGAGCGATTCCGCCGCGTCATCGCGCAACCGGTCCAGCGCCCGGGTGTTCGGGGAGCGGCCGGCGGCCAACGGCCGGAATATCTCATCGAGGTGGTCGCGGGTGCGCAACGCCTGCGCGAAGGCGGCGTGTGCGCCGCTCGGATCGTCACGCGACAGCGCGTGCAACGCCACCGCCTCCGTGTCGGTCAGGGTGCCGGCGTAGACGCCCCACGCGACCAGCTCGGTATAGCTCGTCAACACGTCGTCGTCCGGCGGTCCGTCCGGCGGACCGCTCCGGGTGTTGATGAGGTCCAGCGCGAGATTGCCGCCCACCAGGCGCATCCGCGTGACGTCACCTGCTGTTTCCATCGAAACCGACTTTACCAGTTGCCCGCGCCGGCTTGGGCTGTCTAGCATGTTTCCACCGTAACTTGTTTAGCTGGTAACGAGGAGTCCGGATGATGCGCGGGCGGGCTGTGGCGGCGTTGGTCGGCTTGTCCGGCGGCACGTTTCTCTACACCACGGCGGAGGCGCTGCCGGTAGGGCTGCTGCTCACGATGGCTACGGACCTCGCCGTCTCGCCGGCTCAGGTGGGCATGCTCGTCACCGCGTACGGCGCGGTGGTGGTCGTCGCCTCGGTCCCGTTGACGGCGCTGACCAGGAGGATGCCTCGCCGCCCACTCTTGTCGGCGCTGCTTGCCGGTTTCGTCGTGAGCACCGCGGTCACTGCCTTCGCGAGCACCTTCCCGCTCGTGCTGGCGGCCAGGGTGGTGACGGCGGCGACCCACGCGTTGTTCTGGGCGGTGGTCGTACCGGCTGCGGCCGAACTGTTCCGACCCGAGCTGCGCGGGCGAGTGGTGGCCATCGTGTTCGCTGGCGGCAACATCGCTCTGCTGCTGGGCGTGCCGGCGGGCACCTGGCTCGGCGAGCGCGCCGGCTGGCGGATCTCGTACCTGGCGGTGGCCGGGCTCGGCGCGATCGTGCTCGTGACGGTGGCCTCGTTGCTGCCCTCGGCCCGGCCCGATGAGGGGCATGCCGCCCGGGGCGCGGCACCCGACGCCCGCCGCTTCTGGCTGCTGGTCGCCGTCGCCGTCCTGACCACCGGCGGTGCCATCGCCGCGTACACCTATGTCGCTGTCTTCGTCACCGAGGTCAGCGGGTTCGCCGTCTCGTCGGTCGGGGCCATCCTGCTGGCCCGCGGCATCGCCAGCGTGCTCGGGATCCTCGCCGTCACCGCGGTGGTGGACCGCAGCCCCTGGCTCGCCCTGTGCGCGGTCGTCACGCTGCAATCGGTGTCGCTGCTCGGGCTGTACGCCCTGGGGCACCGGCCTGCCGCCTCCGTCGTCCTGCTCGCGCTGAGCGGGCTGGCGTTCGCCGCGTTCACCGCGACGCTCGGCGGTCTCGTCCTCCAGGTGGCGCCCGGACGGTCCGACCTGGCCGCGGCCACGCTGTCCGCCGCCGTCAACGTGGGCATCACCGCCGGTGCCCTGGTCGGTGGGATCGGCCTGGAGCGTCACGGCGTACGCAGCACGATGCTGATCGGCGCCCTACTGGGCAGCGTCGCTCTGCTGCTGGCCCTCGGGGAGCGATTCATCCCTCCCGCCGCCGGGCGGCCCGCCGGCAGTGTCGACGACGTTCAGCGACAACCTGCTAGGCGGGCACCGGTGCCCGGCCGACGACCACGGTAGGGAGGTCGCGGGTCTGCTCGGTGTCGCCGAGCCCGACCAGCGGCAGCACCGACTCGCGCTCCTCGATCGGCGGGAGCAGCGCGGCGATCATCTCCTCGCGGAGGCTGTGCGCCGCCGCGCCGGCCAGCTCCGCGGCCCGCCAGGCCGCCTGCTCCTGTTCCCGGGCCGCCCGCTGTCGGGCGAAGAGGTGGTCGCGTACCGCCCGGCGCAGCCGCAACTCCTGCTCGACCGGGTGCAGCCGGGGATCCCAACCGCGGTGCGCGAAGACGTCGCTGAGCTGTTCCACCGACAGCTCCCGCAGCCAGTACGCGTCCAGCGCCGCCCGGTGCAGCCAGCGCTCACGGTCGGCGTACTCGGCGGGGGTGCGTGGGGTCTGCGGCAGGGGCATGGCGGCGGCGTCCGACAGCCGGCGGACGTTCGCCTCCGCCGCCTCGTACGCCTGCCAGGACCGCTCGGCCTCGTCCTGCGCGGCGACCCATTCGTCGCGCCGGCGGCGTGCCGTCGCCTCGGCCCGTTCGGCGGCGACGGCCACCTCCCCGGTCCAGCGATCCTGGTCGCGCTGCCGGTCGGCGTGCTCGTCGGGGGTGGGCAGGGCGGCGTCGAGAATCCGGGCACCGGCGTCGAAGCGGAGACGCCGGGGACGCAGTAGCAGCCCGCCGACGGCGAGCGTCAGCACGCCCAGCAGGCTCAGCCAGATCGCGGCGGCGCGGGGAACATCGAGCAGTACGGAGGAGAGAGCGGTTCGCATCATCAACACCTCGCGGTCGAAGGAGGGTCGTCGACTGGGCGGGACTGGTGTCTGACGGCTGGTCCGCTGCCGGAGATCGCGGGATCGCGCCGGTGATCGCCGGGTCCGACCGGCATCGGCGGGTCGAACGCCCGGGGACGAGCGGCGGGTGAAACCGCGGCGGACGGCGAAGCGGTCCGGGGCCGTCGGTCAGGCGGCGGGTGGACCGCGTCGCGTCGGCTCGCCCGCACCGGCGGCGACACGCGGGCCGGCGAGGTCGGCCGGGACGGCGGGGGCCGGGGCGGGGCGGGCGTCGGCGAGGTCGGCTCGGGCCGGGCCGGTCGCCGGCTCCTGCGCCGTGATCCGCTCCTGCCGGGTCGCTGCCTCGTCGGTCGCCTGGCCGGGCTCGACAACCGGTCGAGCCGCGACCGTGGCGGCGGCCGGCCGGGCCGGAAGATCGAGGGCTGCGGGCTGACCTGGGAGGCCGGCCGCGACTGCCCCGCCGAAGCCGACGACGAGCACGAGGGCCGCAAGCGCGAGGCGGGTCAGCTCCCGCAGCGCGCGCAGCGTCGCCGGCCACATCGGACGGGCGAACGCGGGAGACGGCACGCGTCCAACCTATCGCTCTGTCCCCGAGATCGCAGTGCCAACGCGGTACGCGGATCGTGAAGCACACCACTTCGTCCAGGATGGACGGTCAGGACGTGCCGGCCAGGGGAGGGCTCACCGGTGCTCGGCGGTGCCGCTCACCGGTTCGTTCGTGAACAGCGCCAGCAGGTCACCGACCTGGCGGTCGGCCTCGGCCGGGTGGCGGAACCGGCCGGCCGGGTTGAGGGTGTACTCGTTGCGCCGGCCGACCCGGGTGCGCCGCAGGTAGCCGCCCGCCTCCAGGTCGGCGACGATGGCCTGGGCGGCCCGCTCGGTGACCCCCACCTCGACTGCCACCTCGCGCAGCCGGGCGGTCGGGTTGCGGGCGATGGCGAGCAGTACGTGGGCGTGATTCGTGAGGAAAGTCCAGTTTCGGGCACTTTCCCGTTCGCCTGTGGTCGCCATGCTGGCCATCGTATGTCCGCCGCTCCGGGCGCAGCCTGCTGTGCCCTGCTGTCCCGCCGTTGGCAAGCGTTGCGGGATACCTGAAATGCATATCACGCATAGCTTGACGTAGCTTTGCGGTGCGTGTGACGGTGGTGGCGGCCCGTGACCAGTGTCGGCCGGGATGACCAGGCATTACACCGAGAGACGAGGTGACGCCGGATGAGTCGACCCGGATCGATAAGCGAGCAGCGAGGACCGGAGCGGGAGTTCCTCACGGCCGACGTACCGGGTGCCCCGGAGCGCGCGCTTGCCGAATTGATCGCCGGTAACCGCCGGTTCGTCACCGACGCGCTCCGGCATCCCAACCAGAACGCCAGCCACCGGGCCGCCGTCGCGGCGGAACAGCACCCCTTCGCGGTGATCGTGGGCTGCTCCGACTCCCGGCTCGCTGCCGAGATCATCTTCGATCGTGGGCTGGGCGACCTCTTCGTGGTCCGGACCGCCGGGCACACGGTCGGGCCCGAGGTGCTGGGCAGCGTCGAGTACGCGGTGACCGTGCTGCGTACGCCGTTGGTGGTGGTGCTCGGGCACGACTCGTGCGGCGCCGTGCAGGCGGCCCGCGCGTCGGTGGCCACCGGCACGCCTCCGCCGGGTCACCTCGGAGCCGTGGTGGACGCGGTGGTGCCCAGCCTGCGTCGGGCCCGCGAGGCGGGGATCGAGGAACTGGACGGGATCGTGGACATCCACATCGCGCAGACCGTGGAGGCGATGCTGGAGTCCTCCGAGGCGCTCGCCGCCGAGGTGGCCGCTGGCGGGTGCGCGGTGGTGGGCATGTCGTACCGGCTGGCCGCCGGTGAGGTGCGGGCGGTCACCGCGCGGCCGGCCGAGCTGGCCGGTGCGCCCGCCTGAGCCGCCGGACCGACGCCGAGGGCCGTTCCGGGCCGCCTGACTGACGCCGAGGGCCGTTCCGCCAGCTGGCGGAACGGCCCTCGGTTGTCGCTTCCGGGTGCGCTCAGAGCAGTGACACGTGTACGTGGTCGGTGTGGTTGGACGGGCCGCTGTAGGAACTCCAGCGCTCCGTCGCCGCGAACCAGATCTGCCGGTTCCAGATCACGTAGTAGATGCCCAGCCGGTCGGCGTTGCGGACCAGGAAGGCCGCCAGGTTGTTGCCGTAGATCCGGGTGTCGTTGTTGTGCCACGGCGCGAAGCCGCTGTTCTGCAACGACCAGTCGCAGGCCCGGCCCTTGGGGTGCTCGAACTTGTCACCGGGGCGCCAGCAGCCGACGAACCGGTCGAAACCGGCCCGCTTGACCTCCTTGTACATGTGCAGCGTCCGGGGCGTGATGCAGCCCGACGTGGTCGGGTCGTTCTGGTTGCACGACTCGGGCTTCCAGCCGCCGTCCGCGGCCCGGTTCGGTGCGATCCGGGCGACCGGGGAGGTGGCGGCCACCAGGCCGCCGGTGAGGCCCTCGCCACCGACCAGCCGGAGCGACTTCTCTGCCTCGGTCTTCTTGCGGGCCATGTCGTTTGTCAGCTTCCGCTGCTCGCGTACCTCGGCGTCGAGCGCGAGCTTTGCCGTCTCGGCGCGCAGCTTCACCGCGTTGACCTCGGCCAGCTTCTTGTCGTTGACCAGGTTCAACTCGTCGAGCGCGGAGGCCCGGTCGATGAACGAGCCAGGGGCGTTGCTCTGCAACAGCATGCCGATCGCGCCCACCCGACCGGTCCGGTACGACTGCGTCGCGATCTCCGCGACCTGCGGGGAGAGTTCGTCCAGGGCAGCCTGGGCGCGGCGGACCTCCACCGCGAGTTCGAGCTGCTTCTTCTTGGACTTTTCGAGCTTCGCCTTGGCCTTGGTGAAGTCCCGGTTCGTCGCCTCGATCAGGTCGTTGAGCATCGGCGGGTCGTCGTCGTGCTCCGCCGGTGCGGGTGGCTTCGGCGCGGCCGTCGCAGGCATCGGCCCCGCGAACACGGCGAACGCGGCGCACACGGCCACCACGGGTGTCAACCAGCGGCGTAGGGGTGCCGTCACTGTTTTCCCTTCCATCGACCGCCGACCGGGTTAGCTGACGGGTTCGGGACGGAAGCGGCCCCTACCGCAGTCGCGGATTCACCCCACGTACCTGGGTCCCCGGTTCGCCTGGTGGCGATTGGGCGGCGGCACCGCAGGCGCTGGGGTACGCCTTCGGCGGTGACCGGCAGTGAGGTTACCCGAGAGTCGATCCGGGCTTCTACACCCCGAACCGGGCCAGATGCGTCATTTCGTAATCGCGGTGAGTGACCAGCGACACTCGTGCTGGCCGTGCCGGCCGAGGCGGTCACGTTGAGGAGTGTCACCATGTGGTGTCCGTGCTCCTGTCCGGGTCGGGCCACCCCGGCGGGGTGGCGGTGGGCGTGTTGCGGGTACGCGGTGTGCTGAGGGCGTGCAGCGCCTCGGCCCGGTCCGTCGCCGGCCGGGAAACCGTGGAGGTGTCATCGTCGTCCGGGCCGCCGGGGTCGCCGCCGACCCTGCCGCGCTGCTGTCCGGCCGTGGTCACCAGCGCAGCCAGGGCGGTGGTGAGCGGCACGGCGGCGATCAGCCCGAGCGTGGCCACCACGCTGCGGACGATCTCCTGGGCGAGGAACTCGCTCGTCACGATCTGCCCGAGGGCGCGGGAGTCGGCGGTGAGCAGAAGCAGCAGCGGCAGCGACGCTCCGGCGTACGCCAGGATGATGGTGTTGACCACGGAGGCGATGTGTGCCCGCCCCACCCGGGTCGCCGAGCGGTACAGCTCGCGGCGGGAGAAGTTCGGGTTGGCGTGCCGCAACTCGGTGACCGCGGCGGCCTGGGTGACCGTGACGTCGTCGAGCACGCCCAGTGATCCGATGATGATGCCGGCCAGCAGCAGGCCGTGCAGGTCGACGTCGGCCCGGAACATGGAGAGCGTGGTGGCGTCCTCGCTGCCGAAGCCGGTCAGGTGGGTGGCTCTGGTCGCGGCCAGGCCGAGCAGCCCGGTGAGCACCAGGCTGCCCAGGGTGCCCAGCACGGCAACCGAGGTCTGCGCGGAGATGCCGTGGGTCACGTACAGCACCACGAACATGATCAACGCTGAGCCGACGATGGCGACCAGTAGCGGCGGACTGCCCGCGCTGATGCCGGGGAGCACGAAGGTCAGCAGGATGGCGAAGCTGGCGGCCAGGCCGGCCAGGGCGGCCAGGCCGCGCAGCCGTCCGAAGGCCACGATGGCGGCGGCGAAGAGCACCGCCAGCCAGATCAGCGGCGTGCCCCGCTGGTGCTCGGCGATGTTGTACGTACTGATCGACGGATCCTCCGGGTCGAAGAGCGCGACCAGGATGATCTCGTCGCCGGTGCTGACCCGGGGTGCCCCCGGCCCGTCCGGGATGGGCGTCTGCACCTCCTGGCCCGCGTCGGGGCCGTCCTGCACCTGGACGGTGACGGTGCCGCACGGACCGGCCGCCGCCGTCGGCGTGCCCTCCGGGACCGCCGGGTTGGGCGGACAGGTCTCGGTCACCACCCGGGTGACCGTGCCGTGGTAGCGGGGGGTGTCGTCGGCGGCCTCCGGCCGGGGGGCGTCCCTGGGCCAGAGCACCAGGGCGGCGATCAGGGTGACGAGAAAGAGGGGGACCACCGTCACGATGAGGATCCGCCGCACCCCGGGCGGGGTGGGCGGAGCGGAACGGGTGTGGTCGGCGCCCATTCAATGTCTCCCAACGATTCCAGGGCGGAGTACGTGCCGGCGGCCGGGTCGGTTCAGTGCCTTCGCACCGCCGTCGCGCGGCGCGGCACGGGTTGCCGGAGCGTGGTGAAGTGGCTGCGTACCGTGATGTCCGGGCCGGCTCTCGACGGCCGCCGCGGTGCGGCGGGGGAGGCGGACGCCCGGGGGCGGGCGCGGGCCGCGGGACACGGATGTCGGCTGGGCATCGTGAGCGAATGGTAGCCAGCCCGGCATCCGAACGCCTGTCGCGAGGGTTTGTCGGCGGTTCGTGGCGCGCCGGGGCCTGAGGTGGTGTCGGCTGGTCAGCCGCGCTTCATCAGGCGGCCGACGGCGGCCATCATCTCGGTGGCCATCTCGTCGGCGCGCCCCTCGGCGGCACCCTCGTGCATGCAGTGCCGGGCGTGCCCGTCGAGCAGGCCGAGGGCGACCTTGTCCAGCGCGGCCTGGATGGCGGAGATCTGGGTGAGCACGTCGATGCAGTAGCGGTCCTCGTCGACCATCTTCTCGATGCCACGGACCTGGCCCTCGACGCGGCGCAGCCGGGCGAGCAGCTGGTCCTTGCTGGCGGTGTAGCCGCGGATCGGCGCAGGAGTGCTCATGCGGCCAGCATAACGTACCCCCTGGGGGTATGTTACGGTCGACGGGACGGATACCCCCGGCGGGTATTTGGACGGGTCGCCCGGTCCACCCCTGGTCGGGCGTGGAGAGGAGAGTTCCATGGTCACCACGACGTACCAGGTGCAGGGCATGACCTGCGGGCACTGCGTCAACGCGGTAAGCGCCGAGGTCGGTGCGCTTCCCGGCGTCAACGAGGTGCAGGTCGATCTCGCCGCCGGTCGGGTCACCGTCAGCAGCGAGCAGCCGCTGGACGACGACGTGGTCCGCGCGGCCGTCGACGAGGCCGGATACGAGCTGGTCGGCGGCGGCGCCGACCAGCGGCGGTAGGCCAGGGTGTCCCGATGAACACGGCGACCAAGCTGGGCGGCTTCGCGCTCGGCGTCGCGTTGGTGTTCGGCGCGGCGTACGGAGCCGGTCAGCTGGCCGGCCCCGTCGCCCCGGTGGTCACCGCCGGCCACGAGGCGGACGGCGGCCACTCCGCCGACGGTTCCGCCGCGCCCGGTCACGACCAGGGCAGCGCCGGCCACGAGCCGGCAGCGGGCGGCGACCACCTGCCCGGTGGGCTGCTCGTCTCCGACCGGGGCCACACCCTGACGCCGGTGGCGGCGCCGACGGGCGAGTTCGCCTTCCGGATCGTCGGACCCGACGGCCAGCCGGTCACCGGGTACGACGTCAGCCACGACAAGCGGATGCACCTGATCGTCGCCCGGCGCGACCTCTCCGGCTTCCGGCACGTGCACCCGGAGATGTCACCCGACGGCACCTGGCGGGTCGCCTCGCCGCTTGATGGCCCGGGAGTGTGGCGGGCGTTCGCCGACTTCACCCCGACCGGCGGCGAGCCGTTGACGCTCGGCGTCGACGTCACCGTCCCGGGTGGGCTGGCCGAGGTGCCGCTGCCCGCCCCGGCGAGCAGCACCACGGTCGACGGCTACACCGTCGACCTCGACGGCACGCCACAGCCCGGCCGCAGCACGACGCTGACGCTTACCGTCAGCCGCGACGGCGTACCGGTCGGCGACCTGGAGCCCTACCTGGGTGCGTACGGCCACCTGGTGGCCCTGCGCCGGGGCGATCTCGCGTACCTGCACGTCCATCCGGAGGGGACTCCGGGCGACGGCCGGACGCCGCCCGGTCCACAGGTCAGCTTCGCCACCGAGTTCCCCTCGGCCGGGGCGTACCGGCTCTACCTCGACTTCCAGCACGGCGGGGTGGTACGCACCGCCGAGTTCACGGTGCACGTCGGCGATCCGGGTGAGCTGCCCGCACCGCAGAGCGCCGCGCCCGACGATGGGCACGGCGCACCCGGACACGAGCACGACTGATCGGACCAGCGATGACCACGAGCAGACCGCTGCCGGCGGCGACGAACCTGATCGAGCTCGCCATCGGCGGCATGACCTGTGCCTCCTGCGCCGCCCGGATCGAGAAGAAGCTGAACCGGATGGACGGCGTACAGGCCACCGTCAACTACGCCACCGAGAAGGCCACCGTCTCCTACGACGCGCCGGTCACGCCGGACGACCTGATCGCCACGGTGGAGAAGACCGGCTACCGGGCGACGCTGCCACCGCCGCCCGGCACCACCGGGCCGGAGGCCGCCGAACCGGCGGACGAGCTGCGGAGCCTGCGTACCCGGCTCTGGGTGTCGGTGGTGTTGACCGTGCCGGTGATCGCGCTGGCCATGGTGCCGGCCTGGCAGTTCACCTACTGGCAGTGGCTGTCGCTGACGCTTGCCGCACCGGTCGTGGCCTACGGCGGGCTGCCGTTCCACCGGGCCGCGCTGGTCAACCTGCGGCACGGCGCCGCGACCATGGACACCCTGGTCTCGGTGGGCACGCTTGCCGCCTTCGGCTGGTCGCTGTGGGCGCTCTTCCTCGGCACCGCCGGTACGCCGGGCATGACCCACCCGTTCAGCTTCGACATCGGTCGTACCGACGGCGCCGGCAACATCTACCTGGAGGCGGCGGCCGGGGTGACCACCTTCATCCTCGCCGGGCGCTACTTCGAGGCCCGCGCGAAGCGGACCGCCGGGGCGGCGCTGCGGGCGCTGCTGGAACTCGGGGCCAAGGACGTCTCCGTGCTGCGCGACGGGGTGGAGGCCCGGATCCCGGTCGACCAGCTCGTGGTGGGGGACACCTTCCTGGTCCGTCCCGGCGAGAAGATCGCCACCGACGGGACGGTGGCGGAGGGCAGCTCGGCGGTTGACGCGAGCATGGTGACCGGCGAGTCGGTGCCGGTCGAGGTCGGCGTGGGTGACCCGGTGGTCGGCGGCTGCGTCAACGCCGGTGGTCGGCTGGTGGTCACCGCCACCCGGGTCGGCGCCGACACCCAGCTGGCACAGATGGCCCGGTTGGTCGAGCAGGCGCAGACCGGCAAGGCAGCCGTGCAGCGGCTCGCCGACCGCATCTCGGGGATCTTCGTACCGATCGTGATCGCGCTGGCCGCCGCCACCCTGGGCTGGTGGCTGGGGGCCGGTGGCGGGCCGGGCGCCGCGTTCACCGCGGCGGTGGCCGTCCTGATCATCGCCTGCCCCTGCGCCCTCGGCCTGGCCACGCCCACTGCGCTGCTGGTCGGCACCGGGCGGGGCGCCCAGTTCGGCATCCTGATCAAGGGGCCGGCGGCGTTGGAGTCCACGAAACGGGTGGACACCGTGGTGCTGGACAAGACCGGCACGGTCACCACCGGGCGGATGACCCTGCTCGACGTGACGCCCGGCGCGGGCGAGCAGCCCGCCGAGGTGCTACGGCTGGCCGCCGCCCTGGAGTCCGGCTCGGAACACCCGGTGGCGCGGGCGATCGTGGCCGGTGCCACCGAAGCTGGTCAACTCCCCTCGGTCACCGGCTTCGCAAACGTCGAAGGGCTCGGCGTGACCGGCACGGTCGACGGTCGCCAGGTGCTGGCGGGTCGGCCCCGGCTGCTGCGCGACCGGGGACTGGCGGTACCGGACGAGCTGGCCCGGGCAACGGCCGACGCGGAGGCGGCGGGACGTACGGCGGTGCTTGTCGGTTGGGACGGCCGGGCGCGCGGCCTGCTCGCCGTGGCCGACCAGGTCAAGCCGACCAGCCGGGAGGCGGTGCGGCGGCTGCGCGCCCTCGGTCTGACCCCGGTGCTGCTCACCGGCGACAACGCCACCGTCGCCCGGACGGTGGCCGCCGAGGTCGGCATCGACGAGGTGATCGCGGAGGTGTTGCCGGCGGAGAAGGTCGAGGTGGTCGCCCGCCTCCAGGCCGAGGGCCGTGTGGTGGCGATGGTCGGCGACGGGGTCAACGACGCCGCCGCGCTCGCCCAGGCCGATCTCGGGCTGGCCATGGGTACCGGTACGGATGTGGCGATCGAGGCCGCCGACCTCACCCTGGTCCGCGACGACCTGCTGGCCGCCGTGGACGCCATCCGACTGGCCCGCCGCACCCTGGGCACCATCAAGGGCAACCTGTTCTGGGCGTTCGCGTACAACGTCGCGGCGCTGCCGCTGGCCGCCGCGGGTCTGCTCAATCCGATGATCGCCGGTGCGGCGATGGCCTTCTCCTCGGTCTTCGTGGTGGCCAACAGCCTCCGGCTGCGCCGGTTCCGCCCGGTCACCTGAGCCGTGGGTGATTGACCTGCGGCCGGCTGGGGTACCTGTCCTGATGTACCACTGAGACGCAGATCCTGGGAGGCTGACATGGGTGTCGAGGACAAGTTCAACAACAGCACCGAGAACACCGCCGGCAAGGTCAAGGAGGGCGTCGGCCGCGTCACGGACAACGAGCGGCTGGAGGCCGAGGGGCGTGCCGACCAGTCGCGGTCCAGCCTCAAGCAGGCCGGCGAGAAGATCAAGGACGCGTTCCGGAGCTGATCGGACGATCGACCAACCGCCGGGCCGGCGACCGCCGGCCCGGCGGTCGCGTCTGCACCGGGTCCGGTGCGCTGCCGCCGCCGCTATCCGGCGGTTGGCCGGCCGGCGGTGAGTCGCAACGTGAAGCCGTCCGCGTCCTGGTAGTGGGTGACGTGGTTGCACGACTGGTGGGTGATCCAGAGACCCAGCCCGCCCACCTCGCCGGCACCGGACGGAAGCAGCCCCGCGTACGGGTCGTCCGGTCCGGGGCCGCTGTCGCTGACCGTGGCCACCACGCGGTCCGTACCCACCCAGAGTCGCAGCCGGACCGGCGGTCGGCCGTGCCGTAGCCCGTTGGTCACGATCTCGCTCACGGCGACCATAAAGTCGTCGAACTCGTCCTGCTGCAGCAGTCCATGGCTGGCCTGTTGTACCGCCGCCCGGGCCTGGCCGGCGGTCGGGTTGATCAACTCGACAAGCGGCGGGGACGCCTGGATCGGGTCGGGTGGTACGGGCCGCTGCTGGCGCAGGAACATCTCGGGCAGCAGATAGTCGGGGTTGGGCAGGCACCGGCCGTCGGGCGTCACGAGGTACGGGTGGGTGACGCAGACGTCGGCCCGCACCGCCTCCGGCGTGATCCGGGTGTCGTACGCGCACATGCTCCACAGTGGCCAGTCGTCGTACGCCCGGTTGATGGCCGCCTCGTAGCGCGCCCACCAGTCCCAGGTGGGACCGAGGGCGATCCGGGGAACCTCCCCGATGATCCGGATCTGGGTCGCCCCGTCCGCCGTCAGGTCGGCGAGGAGCCGGCGGTAGGTCCGGATGGCGACGGCGGGCCGGGCGTAGATGTCGCCACCGGTCAGGAACTCGACCTTCGCGTCGGCGGGCAGGGCGGAGCGGACCAGCCCAGCGGTGCGCTCGCCGAACGCCACGAAGGTGGGCTCACCCGCTTCGACCCCGCCGAGCAGGAACGGCAGCACGACCGCAAGCATTTCCTCGTCGGAGCCGTAGCAGAGGGCTTCGTGGTGGTAGCCGGTGCGCCCGGCGGCGGGCCCGGTCCTCACCGGATCACCTCCACCCGCAGCGTCGGCAGCTCCAGCAGGGCGGCGAGCCGCGCCAGGCCGGGGCTGGCGGCGCGCAGCACGAGGACGGTCGCGCGCTCCCGGGCGTACTCGGCCAGCCGCAGCAGCGTCCGGTGATCCGCGAAGCGGAGCCGGCTGGCGTCCAGGACCAGTTCGCCGCCGACCGGCCGCAGGTCCGCGCGGTCCAGCGTGGTGCGGAGCAGATCGTGCGTGGACGGGTCGAGTTCGCCGGCCAGCGCCGCCTGACCCTCCTGCGGCGGGGCGGCGTAGAGCTGGAACAGCAGGTCGTCAACGTTGTGCTCCGGGTGCAGGCAGGCCAACTCGGCGATCGCCCGCTCGCCCAGCTCCGGCCGGTGGTATCCGCACATGGCCTGGAACGCCTCGGTGCGCATCATCCGGTCGACCTGGTGTTCATAGCGGGCGAACACGTCCCGTTGACCGGGCGTCCGGACCAGGTCGGTGCAGGTGGCGGCCACCCGCAGCCCGGTGTAGCCGGTGGCCAGCGCCTTCCGGGTGGCCGCCTGGAACATCGCCACCTGATCGGCGGGGTCGATCGCCGTCACGTCGGTGTACGCGCCGGAGAGTGGGCGCACCTCGGCGGCCCCGCTCCGCATCGCCTCCTTGAAGCCGTCGAGCCCGAGCAGCCGGTTCCGGACCGGCTCGGGCGGGCCGGAGACCACATACCAGACCTGTTCACCGGCGACCAGCCCGGCCCGCAGGAACTCCTCCGCGCGGGTCGCGAACCCGGCCGGGTGATCGTCGTACGCCCAGCACAGATGGCCGTACGACCGCCACGTGTCGGTCACCTCACCTGCTCCACCGCCGCAGTCTATGCCGCTTACCGGTCGTGGCTGGTCAGCCGATCTTTCGAGTTTCCGGCGCGCCGGGAACCAATCCGGGGCGTCGGCCGACCAATACGGCAATGACAGCCGTGACCGACGACATCACCGGGTACGCCCTCGCGGCGGGCCGGGGCGACCACGCCGCCGCGGCGGCGTTCGTCCGCGCGACCCAGCACGACGTGCGGCGGTTCCTGGCGCATCTGCCCGGGGTGCGGGAGGTCGACGACCTGGTCCAGGAGACGTATCTGCGCGCCTGGCGGGCACTGCCGTCGTTCGCCGGCCGCTCCACCGCGCGGACCTGGCTGCTCGCCATCGCGCGGCGGGTCGCGGTGGACCAGGTGCGGGCAGCCACCTGCCGGCCCCGTACGGCGAACCTGACCAACTGGCAGGCCGCCGCCGAGGCGATGCCGGCCGGGGTGTGCGCCGGGGTGGACGAGCAGGTGGTGCTGCACGGTCTGCTCGACGGCCTCGCCCCCGAACGTCGGGAGGCGTTCGTGAGCACCCAGTTGCTCGGCCTGTCGTACGCCGAGGCCGCGCAGGTCTGCGACGTGCCGGTCGGCACCATCCGGTCGCGGGTGGCCCGGGCGCGCGAGGACCTGGTCGCCGCGATGCGATCGGCCACCCCCGACCACCGGCGTGACCGCCCCGGCGCGACCGGCTGACCCCTCGTATCCCGACGTGACCGGCCCGGCCGGCGGCTGGACGGCGTCAGGCGGCGTGGCGGTGGTCGTGCTCCTGCGGGTGGGCGGAGCCGTGGCGGGCCTGTGCCGAGTAGGGCGGCACCAGGCGCAGCGGAGCGGGCTCGTCGGTCTCGTCGAGCCGGAGCCGCCAGCGGGACCGCTCGGGCCGGTGCCGGTCGCTGGGGTCACCGGGCTGCCGCGAGCTGCCGGCCAGCAACACGGTGATCAGATACCCCACCACCAGGAAGCCGTGGCTGACCAGCCGCTCCACCGCCACCTGCGAGGCGACGAGGTCGTTCACCGAGAGCAGCACCAGAGTGGCCACGAAGGCGCTGAGCATCGGCAGCAGCCCCGACGGTGAGGTCCGGCGCAGCGCGACGAAGAGGAATCCGGCGCCGACCGCGACGTTCCAGGCGGCGGACTCGTGCCACAGGTGCTGGCCGGTGGCGTGCAGGTGCTCGGCCACCTCGGCCCGCCCGATCTGGGCCAGCCCCAGCACCAGTTGGACCGCACCCAGCAGGCCCAGCGCGACGCGCAGCCCGGTGACCCGTTCGGCGAGCGACACGAGCCGGCGCTGAAGGTGCGGCACGCGGGCGGCGAACGGCCTGCGCCACCGCCGGGGGCGCGGCGGCGGTGCGCTGGCGAGGATCTCCTCGCTCAGGTCCGGCAGGTCGGTCACCACCTGGGTACGCGTCCGCCGGGTCACCGCCGCCGCCGCGTCCAGCCAGCCACGGCAGCCGGCACAGGTCTCCAGGTGCCCGGCGACCGTGTGCTGCTCCTCCGCCGTCGCCTCACCGTCCAACTGCGCCGACAGGATCTCCCGCCACTGCTCACACCCCATGTACCGGTAGTCGCTCCAGGGCCCGGAGTGGTTCCCGCCGGGTGCCCTCCGGTGTCGGTGCCGACCCTGCTCAGGAGCCGCCGCGGGCCGCCCAGGCGTGCAGCGCCTCCCGGTCGCCCGCCCCGTCCAGGTTGAGGGCGGCCTCGATCAGGGCGAGGTGGGTGAACGCCTGCGGGTAGTTGCCCAGCGCCGTTCCGTCGGCGGCGAGTTGCTCGGCGTACAGGCCGAGCGGGCCGGCGTACTTGCCGAGCTGGTCGAAGACCTTGGCGGCCTCGTCCCGCCGGCCCGCCAGCACCAGCGCCGAGACCAGCTCGAACGAGCAGAGCAGGAAGGCACCCTCCTCGCCGGGCAGGCCGTCGTCGGCCCGGTAGCGCAGCAGCAGGCCGGGGCCGATCTCCAACTCCTGGCGCAGCCGGTCGATCGTGGCCAGCACCCGGGGATCGTCGCCGGGTAGGAACCCGACAAGTGGAATTCGCAGCAGCGAGGCGTCCAGGTCGGTCGAGCCGTACGCCATCACGAAGCTGTCCACCTGCGGGTCGAAGCCGCGTTCCAGGACCTCGGCGTGCACCGCGTCGCGCGCCTCGCGCCACCGGTCCACCTCCGCGGTCCGGTCGTCGAGCAGTTCCGCCAGGCGGATGCCCCGGTCCAGGCAGACCCAGATCATCACCTTCGCGTTGACGTAGTGCTGACGAGGACCACGGACTTCCCAGATGCCGTTGTCCGGCTCCTGCCACCGGTCGGCCAGCACGTCGACGTGCCGGCGCAGCAGCGCCCACTGCTCCTCGGTGAGGTCGCCGGTGAGCTGGTGGTACGCCAGCGCGGCATCCAGGATGTGCCCGTACGTGTCGAACTGCACCTGTTCGGCGGCCTCGTTGCCGATCCGCACCGGCCGCGAGCCGGCGTACCCCTCCAGGTGCGGCAGTTCGCGCTCCTCGGCGGTGCCGCCGTGGATGCTTACCAACGGGGTCAGCAGTTCACCCGTGCAGATCGAGATCAGGAAGTGCAGGTAGCGGCGGCCCTCCTCGGCGTGGCCGAGGCGGAAGAGCGCGAGCAGCAGCAGTGCCGCGTCCCGGTGCCAGGCGTACCGGTAGTCCCAGTTGCGGACCCCGCCGATCTCCTCGGGCAGGCTGGTGGTGGGCGCGGCGATGAGCGCGCCGGTCTCGTCGAAGGAGAGCCCGCGCAGCACCAGCGCGCTGTGCCGCACGGCGTCCGCGCCGAAGCCGGCGTAGTCGCTGCGCTCCGACCACGCCTGCCAGGTCCGGCAGGTACGCGCCAGCAACTCCTCCGGGTCGACCTCGTCGGTGGCGTCGTCGTCGTAGCCGACAAGCACGACCGCCGTCTCGCCGGCGGTCAGCTCCGCCTCGATCCGCAGCACCCCGTCGGTCACCTGGCAGGGCAGGTCCGACCCGACCCAGAGCGGGGTGTCGGCGGCCCGCCAGCGCCCGTCGACCTGCTCCCAGGTCACCTCCCGGGCGCCGTACCCCGGCCGGGGCTGGACCCGGACCGCCAGCCGGATCGTGCCCTGCTCGACCCGTATCCGGCGCACCAGCACCTTGTCCGCGCGCAGCGGCTGGGGTCCGTCGCCGGGCGCCACCGCCAGGAAGTCGTGGCCGACCGCCGACCCGTGCGGGGTCGTCCACCGGCTCTCCAGCACCAGAGTGTCCGGCAGGTACCGCCGGCTCGGCCCGGAGCAGCCCGCCACCGAGAGGTCGAGGACACCGCCGCTGCGCCGGTCCAGCAGGCGGGCGAGGACCGCGTCCCCGGCGAAGTGCGGTACGCAGAACCACTCGACCGCGCCGTCTGCGGCGACCAGCGCGGCGGTGTGCGTGTCGGAGAGGAAGGCGTACGAGTCGATGGGGGGATAGTTCATCGCAGCTCCGGGAGGTTCTGGTTGGGCGAAATATTTACGACTACCCCGCCTGGTCGGGGGTAAGCGCCCGGTCCGCTCCAGGAGTGCCGGCGGAGGGAAGGTGGCGGGGTGGCGCGCCCGTTCGTGAACTGGTCCGGCAGCCTCGCCTTCACCCCCGCCGGCTACGCCGAGCCCAGCACCGAGGAGGAGGTGCGGGAACTGGTGTTGCGGGCCCGCGAGTCGGGCACCACCCTGCGCCCGATCGGCTCCGGACACTCGTCCAGCCCGCTGGTGCGTACCGACGACGGCCTCCTGGTCAGGCTCGACGGGCTGGCGGGGGTGATCGACCAGGTCGGTGAGTCGGCCACCGCCTGGGCGGGTACCCGGCTCAAGGCGCTCGGCGAGGGGCTCTACGAGGCCGGACTGGCGATGGACAACCTCGGTGACGTCGACTACCAGTCGATCGGGGGCGCCACCGCGACCGGTACGCACGGCACCGGTCTCGGCTTCGGCAACCTCTCCACCCAGGTGACCGGGGTGCGGTTGGTCACCGGGACCGGCGAGGTGCTGGAGATATCGGCGGAGCACAACGCCGACCTGCTGCCCGCCGCCCGGCTCTCGCTCGGCGTGCTGGGTGTGGTCACCCAGCTGACCCTGGACGTGCAGCCGCGCTACGAACTGCACCGGCGGTCCTGGTGCGCGCCGATCGCGTGGACCCTGGACCACCTCGCCGAGCTGCAACACACAAACCGCAACATGGACTTCTACTGGTACCCGCGCAGCGACCTGGCGCAGATCCGGACCATGAACCGGGCCGACGAGGCGGCCGAGGGCGAGCGGTGGACGGCCCGCCAGGTGCTGGAGGCCGACCCCTCGGCCCAACTGCGGGAGTTGGAGACCGGACCCACCCACCGGACCATTCCGCAGAATCGGGAGCTGCGTTTCGAGGAGATCGAGTACATGCTCCCGTCGGAGGCGTTCCCGGCCTGCTTCGCCGAGGTGCGGCGGCGGATCCTGAGCCGGCATCGCCGGACCGTGGCCTGGCGGGTGCTGGTACGCACCATCGCCGCGGACGACATCTGGCTGAGCAACGCGTACGGCCGGCCCACCACCACAATCGCCTGCCTACAGAACACCTCGCTGCCGTACGAGGACTACTTCCGCGACATGGAATCGGTCTTCCGGCACTACGGTGGCCGGCCGCACTGGGGCAAGAAGCACTGGCTGACCGCCCGCGAGCTGCGTCCCCTGCTGCCCCGCTGGGACGACTTCCAGGCGGCACGGCGCCGGCTCGACCCGGACGGCGTGTTCCGCACCCCCTACCTGGCCCGGCTGCTCGGGGAGGCGTGATGGCGGAACTCGGCGCGCGGGTGTGGCTGGTGCCCGGTGGCCGCATCCCCTTCGGCGGCGCCGCCGCCGGGCCGGAGTTCAGCGGTGGCCCCGCCGCCGGGCCGGAGTTCAGCGGTGGTCCCGCCGCCGGGCCGGAGTTCAGCGGTGGCCCCGCCGCCGAACCGGAGTTCACCAGCTTCGACCAGCTCTGCGTGCTGAACACCGCCGACCGCGCGGCGGAGCTGTCGCTGGACTTCTACTACGAGGACAGCGACCCGGTCGGGCCGTACCGGCTGGTCGTGGGTGCCCGGCGGATCCGGCACGTACGGGTCAACGACCTGATCGATCCGGAGGCGGTCCGCCTCGACCGCCCGTACGGCTGCCTGCTGCGCTCCCCGGTGCCGGTGGTGGTGCAGTTCCTGCGCCAGGACACCCGGCTGCCGAACACGGTGGCACTCACCGGCATGATGGCGTACCCCGCCGATTCGTGAGCCTGCGGCGCAGTTCGTCGGTCCCCCAGACGACGACCGGGAACACCAGCAGCAGTACGAGCGCCCACGCCGGTGGCGGCCGGGTGCCGAAGAGGTCCGGCAGTGGCGGTACGGCCACGATGGCGGCGGCGACGGCGAGTTCGAAGGCGATGCCCCAGAGCAGCAGGCGATTTGTGAACACGCCCACCGACCGCAACGGCGCCCGTTCGGTACGCGCCGCGAAGGCGGTGCCGACCTGGCAGGCCACGATGCCGAGGAAGGTCATCGTGGTGGCCTGGAGGTAGGTCTCGTGCAGCGGGCTGCCCGACCCGGTCGGCGCGCCCGGGGTCCAGCCACCGGCCAATAGCACGGCGAAGAATCCGGCCATCACCAGCACGGCGGAGATGAGCCCGAGGAACGCCCAGGCGCGCAGCAGCATCCGCCTGTCGATCACCCGGTCGGTACGCCTGCGGGGCGGCCGGTCCATCAACCCGGGCTCGGCCGGCTCGCGCCCGAGCGCCAGTGCGGGCAGGGTCTCCGTACCCAGGTCGATGGCGAGGATCTGCAACACGGTAAGCGGCAGCGGCACCGCCCCGGCGGAGAGCGCGAAGATCAGGAAGGGCACGACCTCGGGGGTGGTGTGGGCGAGGATGTACAGGATGAACTTGCGGACGTTGGCGTAGACCCGTCGGCCGGCACCGATCGCGGCGACGATCGTGGCGAAGTTGTCGTCGGTGAGGACCATGGTCGCCGCTTCCCGGGTGACGTCCGTCCCGGCCCGCCCCATCGCCACGCCGATGTCGGCCTGCCGCAGGGCCGGTGCGTCGTTGACCCCGTCACCGGTCATGGCGACGATCTGCCCGTCGGCCCGAAGCGCCTCGGCGATGTGCAGCTTCGCCTCGGGCGACACCCGGGCGAAGATCACCTCGCGGTCCTCGGCGAGCCGGTCACGCAGCGCCTGCGGGGTCATGCCGTCGAGGTCCGTGCCGGTCAGCACGGTGGGCTCGGTCCGGGTGATCCCGACCTGCCGGGCGATGGCGGTCGCGGTCAGCCCGTGGTCGCCGGTGACCATGATGATCCGGATCCCGGCGGTGTGGCACCTGGCCACCGCGTCCGGCACCGCCGCCCGGGGCGGGTCCACCATCGCGACGAAGCCGAGGAAAGTCAGCTCCCGCTCGGCCTCCGCCCGCTGCTCGGCTCTCCCGGTCTCTGGCCGGTCGGCGGGCGGGCCGGCGAGGCGGCGTCGGGCCAGGGCGAGGACCCGGCGGCCCTGCTGGGCCTGCCCGGTGACCGCGTCGGTGAGTACGGCACGGGCCGCCTCGTCGAGCGGCCGGTCCTCGCCGTCCGCGCCGATCATCCGGGTGCACCGGCCCAGCACCTCCTCCGGTGCGCCCTTGGTGTGCAGCCACAGCTCCGGGCCACGTTCGTCCATCGTGGACATCAGCCGCAGTCGCGGATCGAAGTGGAACTGCGCCCGCCGCCGGACACCGGGCGGCTGGCCGCCGTCCCGCTGGTCGCCGGGCTGCTGGCCGCCGGGCGGCTCGCCGAGCGTCGAGGCGAAGCGGAGCAGGGCGGTCTCGGTCGGATCCCCGGCGTCGCCGTCCGGCCGCAGCTCGGCGTTGTTGCAGGCGACCGCCGCCACGGCCAGGGCGCGCAGGGCGGGACCGGGTGGCGGAGGTGGATCGGGCAGCGGATCGAGCAACCGGTCTCCGGCGCGTACGGCCACCACCCGCATCCGGTTCTCGGTGATGGTGCCGGTCTTGTCGGTGCAGATGACGGTGGTGGAGCCGAGCGTCTCCACCGCGCTGAGCCGCTTGATCACGGCACCCAGCCGGGCGAGGCCGCGTACGCCGACCGCCAGCGCGAGGGTGATGGTGGGCAGCAGTCCCTCGGGAACGTTGGCCACCAGCAGCCCGATCGCGAAGGTGAACGCGTCGGAGACCGGCATGCCGGCGGCGAACACCCCGATCGGGAAGAAGACCACGCCGGCACCGACCGCCACCGCGGCGATCAGCCAGGCCACCCGGCGGACCTGCCGTTCGAGCGGACTCTCCTCCCGCCCCACCCGCTGCGACAGGGCGGCGATCCGGCCCAACTCGGTACGCATCCCGGTGGCGTAGACCACGCCACGCGCCTCGTCCGCCACGCAGGAGGTGCCGCTGAAGACCAGGTTGCTCGCCTCGGTCAGGCTGCCGGCCCGGCCGGTCGCCTCGGCGCTGCGGTAGGCGGGCTGGGACTCGCCGGTAAGCGCGGAGAGGTCCATCTCGACGCCGCCGTCGACCAGCCGGGCGTCGGCGCTGACCCGATCTCCCTCGCCGAGGGCGATGACGTCGCCGGGGACCAGTTCGGCGGCGGGTACCTGTTGCCACCGCCCGTCGCGCAGCGCCCGGGCCTGCTGGGGCAGGTACCGGGTCAGCGCCTCGACCGCCCGCTCCGCCTGCCGTTCCTGCACCGCGGCGAAGACCGCGTTCAGCGCGATGACCGCCAGGATCGCGACACCGAGCACGGCCGTACCGGCCACCCAGGCGAGGATCGCGGCCACCCAGAGCAGCAGGGCGAGCGGGTGCACGAGCTGCCGCCCGAGTTCCCGCCACCAGCTGCGTCTGCGTTGCCGGCGCAGCTCGTTCCGCCCGTACCGGGCGAGCCGTTGGCGGGCCTCTTCGGTGGCCAGGCCCTGCTCGCTGGCGTCCAGCCGGTGGAGCAGATCGGGCAGCGGCGCCTGGGGATCCAGGTCCGGCCGGTCCTCGGACCGCGCCCGGGTCGTGCTCACGGCACCGTCCCGGCCGGGGTCCGGCCGAGCCCGACGGTGACGGTGGTGCCGGCGGCCAGCTCGACCGGTCGCTCGTGGACCAGCACGGTGACCGGCGGGTCCGCCCCCGGTGGCGTGCTGAACCGTACGTTGTGGTGGTCGATCCGGAGCTCGATCAGCCGGTTCCGGTACCGGATCACGCAGTCGAGATGGTCGACGCAGTCGGGCAGCAGCGGGTTGAGTCGCAGCACGTCGCCGCGTACCTCCAGGCCGGTGTAGCAGCGCTGGAGGATGTCCAGGGTGCCCGCGGTCGCGCCGAGGTGGATGCCCTCCCGGGTACTGCTGTGCGCCGGGTCGATCAGGTCGGTGCCGAGCGCGACGAGCAGCATCTCCCAGGACCGCCGCCGGTCCGTCCGGGCCAGCACCCAGGCGTGCGCGATCCGGCTCAGCGTGGAGCCGTGGGTGGTCCGGGAGAGGTAGTAGTCGACGATGGCCGGGATGCGGGCCGGGTCGAAGGCGTAGCCGAGCTGGCGCACCAGCGCGGTCAGCTCCTCGGCACTGAACAGGTACAGCAGCATCAGCACGTCGGCCTGCTTGGAGATCTTGTACCGGTTCGGGTCGTCCCCCTCGGCCTGCAACTGCGAGCCGAGCAGGCGCAGGTCGCCGTAGCGCCGCCGGTAGCGGTCCCAGTCCAGCTCGGCGAGGTCCTGGTAGCCCTCGAACTGGGCGGGTGTCCCGTCCGGAAGGAAGGCCAGCCGCAGTCGCTGGGCGAGGCGCGCACACCGGTCGCGTTCCGCGCCGTCGACGGCGATCGTCCGCCACGGCACGGCCCCGGGATGCCGGCCGACGATCGCGTACGCCTCCTCGGCCCGGCCGAGCACCCAGGCGACCATGACGTTGACGTACGTGCAGTTGTCCAGCCCTTCGCCGGGCCGCCCCGGGTAGCCGTCGTGGTACTCGTCGGGCCCGGTCACGCCACGGATGTCGTACCGGTCGTCGGCGGGGTCGTAGCGGGCCACCGCCGCCCAGTAACGGGCCGTACCGACAAGCAGTTCGAGCCCGGACGAGGCGAGGAAGGAGAGGTCGGCGGTGGTCTCCCAGTACCGCCAGACGGAGTAGGCGATGGCTAGGTTGGTGTGCGGCTGCCGACCCGTGTAGTCGGCGACCCATTCGCCGTTGACCGGGTTCACCGAGCGTCGCGGACTCTCGTCCCGCCCGCTGGTGCCGCTCTGCCAGGGGAAGAGCGCACCCTGACCGCCCGTGTCGGCCGCCTGCCGTCGCGCGGCGGTCAGCCGCCGGTGCCGGTACTCCAGCAGGGCCCGGGTCAACTCGGGAAAGCGCAGGTTGAGGTACGGGTAGACGAACAGCTCGTCCCAGAAGATGTGCCCGTGGTAGCCCTCACCGTGCAGCCCGCGCGCCGGCACTCCCGCGTCGAGTTCGGCCGCGTACGGCGACAGGGTCTGCAACAGGTGGAAGGTGTGTACGCGGATCGGCAACTGCCAGGCGTGCCCCTCACCCACGTCGAGCCGGAACCGGGTCCAGAGGTCCCGCCACGCGGCGGTGTGCTCGGCGAGCAGCAGGGCGAAGGGACCGGCCCGGCGGACCTCCTCCCGGGCGGCGGCGAGCGGTTCGTCCACCGCCGTGTCCCGGGACGAGAAGACCGCGACGGTCTTCTCCACCACCAGTTGTTCTCCGGTGCCCACGTCGACGGCGACGACCTGGGCGATGTCCGCCGCGCCGCCCACCTGGCGGCGACCGGCCGCCCCGCCGCCGGTGAGCGTCGTCCGGGCGGCCACCGCCACCTGGAGTGCCGCCTCGGTCGTCGTCGCGGTCACCCAGGTGACGTCGCCACCGTCGGCGCCGGTGACGATCCCGGTCAGGTGGTGGCCGCACATGCCGGCCTCGGCGGGCGTGTTCGCGTTCCGCACGCCGCCGTCGAGGCCGGAACGGATCTCCATCCGGCCCGACCAGTTCTCCGCGACGAGCGTGGTCTCCAGCGCGGCGAGGTGCGGTGCGGCCATCGAGACCAGGCGCCGCTGCCGGATCCGGGTACGCCGCCGCTGCGGGTCGACCACCAGGAGTTCGCGCAGGTAGAGCCCGCGCCGCAGGTCCAGTGCCCGATGCTCGTGCAGGCGTCGGCCGTGCCCCGGGGCGTGCCACTGGCCGGCGGCGGGACGGAAGGTGAGCGGCAACCAGTTCGGCAGGTTGACGATGCTTTCCTCGCGGCCGTCCGGCTCCGGCCGGCGATTCCGGAATCCGGCCAGGTACGTGCCGGGGTAGTGGACACCGTCGGCCACCGCCTCGGGGGCGGCGCCCCGGGCCGCGAGGTACCCGTTGCCCAGGGTCAGCATCGTCTCCCGGGTGCCCTCGCCCGCCGGATCGTCGTCGGTGTAGGACAGCACCCAGGACGCGGGAAGCCCGCCGGTGCACAATCCGCAGCCGGGGTCCAGCTCACCCCGCACCGGGCCTCCTTCACCAGGTCAGAGCAGCTCCAGCGGCTGAGTCCGGTCCGGCTACCCGCCCTACGGACCGGCAAACCCGGGGTGGAGAGCCACCAGGTCGCGGAACGCCTGGTCGCGCAGGCCGAGCAGGATGACCTGCTGGTCGACCGGCGCCAGTTCCTCGAACACCAGCAGGGCGCGGTCCTTGTCGAGCAGCCGGAACGGTACTCCGGCGACTACGCCGTCGAGCCGGGCGAGCGCGTCGGCGATCTCGTGCGGTGGGTGGGTGTCCAGCCGGGGATGAACCGCTGGATCGGCGAAGCAGGTCAGGACCACAGTGCCTCGGCGACGGTGACCCCGAGGAAGGCGGCGCCGAGCGCGGCACCGACGCTCACGCCGGCGTTGATCAGCGCGTAGCGGTGGGCACCGTCCTCGAAGAGCCGGACGGTTTCGTAGCCGAAGGTCGAGTAGGTGGTAAGCGCCCCGCACAGCCCGGTGCCGAGCAGGGCGACCAGGGAACCGGGTACCGCGCCGACTGCGGCACCACCGATGAGCACGCCGAGGACGAGCGAGCCCACGACGTTGACGGTAAGGGTCCCCCAGGGGAACGCGGAACCGTGCCGGGCCTGCACGGCCCGGTCGACCAGATAGCGCAGCGGCGCGCCGAGTGCGGCACCGAGCGCCACCAGGATGATCGTCATCCACGGCTCCGGCGTCGCCCGGTGCCGCTGGCCAGGCGGGTCAGCGATATGCCCAGCCGGACCGCGAGGAGTGCGGCGACGAGGGTGCCGGCGAGGTACAGCAGCCCGGTCCGCGCCGCGCCCACGGCCACCGCCTGCTGCACCTCGACCGCGTAGGTGGAGAAGGTGGTGTACCCGCCGAGGACGCCGACGCCGAGGAAGGGCCGGACCAGTCGCGGTGCCCGCCATGCCTCGGTGATCAGGACCATCAGCACGCCGATGAGCAGGCAGCCCGAGACGTTCACGGCGAAGGTGGCCCACGGGAAGCCGCCGGGCGGATGCGGAAAGGCCACCGCCAGCCCGTGCCGCGCCACCGCCCCGACCGCGCCGCCGACGGCGATCGCGGCGAGCAGGCTGGCGCTGCCGACCCGCAGCTCCGCGCGTTGGCGCGCCACGCCGAGGTCGACATCCGGATCGGTAGGCGGTCGGTCAGGCCGCACAGCTCCACCTCCCTGTCAGTGCACGGTATAGCCCCACCGACCTGGCATCCGGGCCGGCTCACCCGCTCCTGGCCAGGCGATTCGGCGCGCCGACAGGGGTGGACCGCCGGCCGGACCGGCAGTGACCATATGTAGCTGGTCGACTGCGTGGAGGTACCTCATGGTTGTTGTTCCGACCTGGCGTCGTACCCGAACTCGGCAACCCGAGCCGACGGTCACCGAGTCGGTGCTGCCGGAACTGCGGGCGATGTGGTGGGAGACGGGCGTGCGGGCCCGGGCGGAGGCCGGACTCTTCGCCGTCTTCGCGGAACTGCCCCGGCTGGTCTGGGTGGCCCTCCAGATCAGCTGGCGGGCGGACCGGCTGCGTACCTCGGTGGTGGCCGTCGCCACGGTCGGTGCCGGGTTGATGGCCGCGTTCGGGCTGCTCGCCGCCCAGCGGGTGCTTGTGGAACTGTTCGCGGGCGGGCCGACCGCGGACAAGGTGGTCGCGGCCCTGCCGGCGCTCGGGGCACTTGCCGGCGCGACCGCGATACGTGCCGGGATGGGCATCGCCACCGGGTACGCGCTCAACGGGCTGACGCCGAGGGTGAGCCGCGAGGTCGAGCGGGGCCTGTTCGAGGTGACCACGGCGGTGCGGTTGGAAGCCTTCGACGCGGACGCCTTCGCCGACGACATGGAACGCGCCTCCCGGGGCACGGACTCCGCGATCGACCTGGTGCAGGCGTCGATGAACCTGCTCGCCGGGCTGGTCGGGGTGATCGCGGTGGCGGTCGCCGTGGCGGTGATCCATCCGCTGTTGCTGCTCGCGCTGCTGGTGGCGACGGTGCCGAACGCGTGGGCGTCGCTGCGGGCGGGACACCTGCGGTACCAGACCTACATCGCCGGTTCGGTCCGTCGCCGCCGGCAGTGGCTGCTGCACCGGCTGATGGCCGAACGCGCCTCCGCCCCGGAACTGCGGTCGTACGGGCTGCGCCGGTTCCTGCTCGACCAGTACGACCGGGTGATGGGGGTGGAGACCGAGATCCAGCTCGCGCTGGCCCGCCGGGTCACCACGACCACCACGCTTGGCGCGATGATCGGGGGAGTGGCGACCGGCGTGGTCTACGTCCTGCTCGGCGTGCTGCTCATCGACGGGCAGATCCCGCTCGCCGCCGCCGCGACCTGCGTGATCGGGGTGCAGGCGGCGCAGCGTTCGCTCGCCACCGTCACCTTCCAGGTCGACCGGGTCTACACCGATGGTCAGCATTTCCGCGACTACACCGGGTTCATGACCCGCGCCGCCGCCTACCTGCCCGGCCAGTCGGACGCCGAGCCGCTGGACCGGCTGCGCGTACTCTCCGTCGACGAGGTGAGCCTGCGCTATCCCGAGCGGGACAGCCCGGCGGTGGATCGCGTGACGCTTACCGTCGAGGCCGGTCAGACGGTCGCCTTCGTCGGCGAGAACGGGTCGGGCAAGAGCAGCCTGGCCGCGATGATCGCCACGCTGCGTACGCCCACCGACGGGGTGATCCGGTGGAACGGCGTGCCGCTGTCGGAGTGGGACCGCGACGGGCTGCGCAGCCGCATCGCGGTGGTCACCCAGGAGTACCACAAGTGGCCGTTCACCGCGGCCACCAACATCGCCATCGGCGACATCGACACCGAGGCCCGGCAGGACCGGATCGAGTCCGCCGCCGCCCGCGCGGTGGCCGACGAGATGATCCGTGAGCTGCCGTACGGCTACGAGACTCTGCTGGACCGCACCTTCGCCAACGGTCAGGATCTCTCCGGCGGGCAGTGGCAACGGATCACCGCCGCCCGTGGGTTCCTCCGCGACGCCGAACTGCTGGTCATGGACGAGCCGTCCTCCGCGCTCGACCCCCGCGCGGAGGATGCGCTGTTCCAGGCCATCCGCGACCGGCAGGGCCGGGCGACGACCATCCTGATCACCCACCGGCTGGCAAACGTCCGGCACGCGGATCGGATCTTCGTCCTGCATCACGGCCGCCTGGTCGAGGCGGGCACGCACGACGAACTCATGGCCGCCGGTGGCCGCTACGCCGAACTGTTCAGCATCCAGGCCGCCGGTTACGCGGCGGCCGACCGGGTGCCCGCCCCACGCCCGGCCCCACCCGGTTGACGGTCCGTCCGGTGGGCACGGGGCACGTTTGGGCCATTCGAGGGCGGGAACCGGGGGGCGAAGCCCCAGAGTGGCGAAAACCGGAGGCGAAGCCCCAGAGTCAGGAGCTGCGGATGAACGAGCCGGTCTCGGACGAGCCCGTCGGCGAGTTGGCACTCGTACACGCCTTCACCGGGCCGATGCCGACCGGGGTGAGTGTTTCGCACACCGGCCGGATCTTCGTCAACTTCCCGAGGTGGGGCGACGAGGTGCCGGCCACTGTCGTCGAGCTGCGGGACGGCCGGGAGGTGCCGTTTCCGGACGAGGCATGGAACCAGCCGAGCGGTGACGACGACGCCGGGGCGTTCGTCTCGGTGCAGAACATCGTGGTCGATCCCGTCGACCGGCTCTGGGTGCTCGACACCGGCAGCCCGATGTTCCGGCCCACCCGGCCCGGTGGCCCCAAGCTGGTCCGCATCGACCTGGACGGCGACAGCGTCGCCCAGGTGATCACCTTCCCGCCGGACGTGGCGCTGCCCACCACGTACCTCAACGACGTGCGGTTCGACCTGCGGCGCGGCGAGGCCGGGATCGCGTACATCACCGACTCGGCGATCGCCGGGCCGAACGGGATCATCGTGGTCGACCTGGCCACCGGAGAGTCCTGGCGGCGGCTGCACGACCACCCGTCCACCAAGGCGGAACCGCTCTCGGACTTCCGGCCGGTGGTGGAGGGCCGCCCCTTCCTGCAACGGCCGGCGGACGGCCCCCCGGAACCGGTGCTGATCGGCTCCGACGGGATCGCCATCTCCGCCGACGGCACCCGGCTCTACTACTGTGCGTTGGCCTCCCGCCGGTGGTACAGCGTCGCCACCGACGCCCTCGCCGACGCCGCGCTGAACGAGGACGAGGTCGCCGCGACGGTGGTGTCCGAGGGGGACAAGGGCGGCGGGTCGGACGGTCTGGAGACCGACGACGCCGGGCGCATCTATCTCACCTCGTACGAGCAGAACGCGGTGCTGCGCCGCCGCCCGGACGGCGAGTACGAGACGGTGCTGCACGATCCACGACTGCTCTGGCCCGACACCATGTTCGTGGCCACCGACGGGTACCTCTACCTCACCGCCAACCAGCTGCACCGGCAGGCCAACTACCACCGGGGTCAAGACCTGCGGCGCAAGCCGTACGCGCTGTTCCGCACCCGGATCGATGCCGGGCCGGTGCTGCTGCGCTGAGCGCCCGCCCCTGCGGTCAGGACGGCGAACCGGTGTTGCCGCGCCGACGCAGGAAGAGCACCGCGCCGACGACCAGGGCGACAAGCACCAGGCCGACGCCCAGCCCGATCAGCACGCCCGACGTGGTGGACGAGCTGCCGGCCGCCGGGCTGGCGGCAGCGGCGGAGGTGGGCGCGGTGGTCGGGGCTGCGGGCGTCGTCTCCGCCGGCTCGCTCGGCTCCGGGCTCGCGCTGGGCGAGGGCTCGGCGGTCGCGGCGGGATCGGCGACGGTGAACTTGTACGACCCCTGCACCGGATGCCCGTCGACGGAGACCACCCGGTACGCGACGGTGTAGACGCCGTTGGCCAGCGGCGCGTCGATGGTGATCGTGCCCTTGGTGCCGGAGACCTCCGGCTCGCTGGTGGCCACCGGCTGCTTGTCGGCGTCGCTGAGCGTGATGGTGGTGAACTGCGGGTTCAGCTTCTGCATGAACTCCAACGTCACCTTGCCGGGGGCGCTGTCCAGTTCGGCGTCCTGGGCGGGGGTCGCCTTGCGCAGGACGTTGTGCGCGTACGCGGGCGAGGCGGGCGCGACAAACAGGGCCGCGACGGCCAGCGTGGCGGCGAGGCCGGTGGCGAACGGGCGGCGGAGGTGGCGAAGCATGGGTCCATTCTCCTCGTCAGTCGAGCAACTGCTGGCCGACCCAGCCGCCCTCGGGGCAGCCGGGCGGTACAGCGAAGACGGCCGAGCCGATCGGGGTGGTCCACTCGTTGAGCAGGTCCCGTTCGGCGAGCCGACGCTGGATGGGCAGGAACTGCCTGGCGATGTCCGCCTGGTACGACGCGAAGATCAGCCCGCTGTCGGCGGTGCCGTCGGCACCGGGCATTCCATCGTAGTTGTAGGGGCGGCGGAGGATCCGGAACCGGTCGTCGCTGACGTGCGCCCGGGTCAGGTGGGAGAAGTCCGGGATCACCGTCAGCCCGTCCGGGCCCAGCGCGGCGAAGTCCGGTTCGTCGTGTTCGGTCGTGCCGGTCAGCGGGGCACCGGTGTCCAGGCGTCGCCCGACACTCAGCTCCCGGTCGGTGCGGCCGAGCAGGTCCCAGGTCTCCAGGTCCATCCGGATCCGTCGGACCACCAGGGTGGTGCCGTGGCGCAGCCAGTCCGGTCCGTCGCCGATCCAGACGGCGGTCTCCAGGGGTACGCCCGGCTTCGGGTTGGCCGTGCCGTCGAGCTGCCCGAACAGGTTGCGCTGGGTGCGGCCGGGTTCGGCGCCGGCAGCCCGCCGGAAGCCCTGCTGCACCCAGCGGACGGTGGCGAACGGGCGGCTGTCCTTCACCAGCACCCGTTGGGCGTGGGCCACCGTGACCGGGTCGTCGGCGCAGATCTGCACCAGCAGGTCCCCACCGGACCAGCGGGCTTGCAGCCGGTCGATCGGGAACGGCGGCAGGTCGACCACCGAGGGCGGGCGGCGGTCGTCCAGCCCGGCGGCGGTGAACAGGCCGGGCCCGAAACCGAAGGTGACGGTGAGCCGGGCCGGGAGCAGTCCCAGCTCGGGTTCGGTGTCGGCCAGGGCCGGGTGGCCCTGGGTGAGGCGGGCGGCGTCGTCGGAGAGCAGTCGCAGCATTCGACCGAGGGCGGCCCGGTCGGTGCCGGCACGCAGGGTGAACGCGACGAACGCCGCGTGCGCCTGGGGCTCGGTGTCGATCCCGGACTGCCGTTCGCCGTGGAACGGTTCGACCGCCCCGCCGACGTTCGCGGCGACCGGCACCGGCTGGGGCGCGCGTACCGGCGGCTGGTCGGAACGGACGGCGGCGACCGAGGCGGCGCCGACCAGCGTGCCCCCGGCGGCGACTGCCCCGCCGGTGAGCAGGCCACGCCGGCTGACCCGGGTCACGGCGCCGGGCTGGGGCTGGCCGGCGTGTCGTGCGCCGGTTCGCCGTGGCCGGGTGCGTAGCTCTCCTGGGCGCCGGTGAACGGCTTGGCCACCGCGGTGAAGGTCTGCGTCCGGCCGTCGCCGAAGGTGAGGGTGAAGGTCACCTCGTCACCGGCCTTGACCGGCTGGGCGAGGTTCATCAGCATCAGATGGTCGCCGCCGGGCTCCAGCTTCTGCTCGCTGCGGGCCTTGATCACCACGCCGCCGGCCTTGGCCTGCATGACCATCTTCCCGTCCTGCATGGCCATCTCGTGCACCTCGACCGGGGAGATCTCGGTGGCCGCGCCGGTCAGGGTGACGTCGCTGTCGCTCTCGTTCACAAGCGTGGCGAACGCGCCCGTCATGCCTTCGTCGGCCGCCTTCACCCACGGATCGCGGACGGTAAGCACCCCGGCCTCGGCGTCCTGGGTGGCGGTCGTGGCGGCGGTGGGGGTCGGGTCGGGCGCGCCGGTCGAGGCGTCGTCGGACGACCCGCAGCCGGCGGCGAACGCGGCGAGTACGGCCGCGGCGAACAGGGCGGTCGGGCGGACGAGCCGGCGGGACGACGTGGTGGGCATGTACTTCCCCTCGAAGATCGATGTCGTCAGGTTGGTCGCCCCACCCCACCCAAAAGTTCCCCCGCCCACCCCCACCCCACCCTTCTCCTCCGCGATCTTGCACTTTCTGCCCCCGCAAAAGCCGACGAAAGGGGCAGGAGGGCGACCGAAAGTGCAAGATCGACGGCGTGAGGGGAGGGGTGGCGGGTGCGAGGGTGGGGTGGGGGGTTGGGGTGTGGGTGCGGGGGAGTTGGAGGGAATTGGGGTTGCGGGTGCGGGGGTAGGGTGTGGGGGTGGCGGGGTTTCGGATGGGCGAGGCGGCGGAGCTGCTCGGGGTGAGCGTGGACACGGTGCGCCGCTGGGTGGACGGGGGGCGGCTCGCCGCCAGGCGTGACGAGCACGGGCACCGGGTGATCGAGGGGGTCGACCTGGCCGAGTTCGTGCGGGCCCAGGGTGGCGGGCCGGAGGGGCGCGCGGAGGAGTCCTCGGCGCGTAACCGGCTGCGCGGCATCGTCACCGCTGTGGTCAAGGACGGGGTGATGGCGCAGGTGGACATCCAGGCCGGCCCGTTCCGGCTGGTGTCGCTTATGAGCCGGGAGGCGGTCGACCAACTCGGCCTGGAGGTCGGATCGGTGGCGGTCGCGGTGATCAAGTCGACCACCGTCGTGGTGGAGAAACCTGCGGTGCCGGCGGCGAGCCGGGGAAGGGCCAACTGATGAGAGGCGTACGGCTGCGCGCACTCCTGGCCGCGATCACCGCGCTCGCGGTGGTGGGACTGAGCGGGTGCGGCGACGACGCCAGCGACCCGCCCACCGGTGGCGACGGGATCGGCGGGGAACTCACCGTGTTCGCGGCCGCTTCGCTTACCGAGTCGTTCACCCGGCTCGGTAAGGACTTCGAGGCGGCCCACCAGGGGGTGGAGGTGGTCTTCAACTTCGCCGGCAGCTCCGCCCTGGCCAACCAGATAAACGAGGGCGCACCGGCGGACGTCTTCGCCTCCGCCGCCCCGACCAACATGGCCACCGTCACCGAGGCGGGCAACGGCGACGGTGCGCCGGTCACCTTCGCCCGCAACCAGCTCGTCATCGCCGTACCCAGGGACAATCCGGAGCGGGTGACCGGCTTGCGCGACCTCGCCGGACCCGGCGTGAAGGTCGCCCTCTGCGCCGAACAGGTGCCGTGCGGTGCGGCGGCCCGCCGCGCGCTGGACGCCGCCGGTGTGGCGCTCACGCCGGTCACCCTCGAACAGGACGTCAAGGCGGCGCTGGCCAAGGTGCGGCTCGGTGAGGTCGACGCGGCGCTGGTCTACCGCACCGACGCCCGCGCCGCCGACGAGCTGGCGAGCGTCGAGTTCCCCGAATCGGCGGGGGCGGTCAACGACTACCCGATCGTCGTGCTGCGGGAGTCGGCCAACAGGGCGACCGCTCAAGCCTTCGTCGAGTACGTCAGTTCCGACGCCGGTCGTGGCGTGCTCACCGCGGCCGGGTTCCAGGTGCCGTAGCCGGTGTCCCGTCCCGATGGCGCGCTGTCCCGGCTGCCCACGGTCGCGGCACCCGCCCGGCGTACCAGCCGGATACCGGTGGCCCTGCTGCTGCCCGCCGCACTCGGACTGCTCTTCCTCGTGCTGCCGCTGGTCGGGCTGCTCGCCCGCGCCCCGTGGAGCACGCTGCCGCAGCGGCTCACCGAACCGGCAGTGCTCACCGCGCTGCGGCTGTCCATCCAGAGCGCCACCCTCGCCACCCTGCTCTGCCTGGCTCTCGGCGTACCCCTGGCCTGGTTGCTGGCCCGCGTCGATTTTCCCGGTCGCCGGCTGGTACGCGCCCTGGTCACCGTCCCGCTGGTGCTGCCGCCGGTGGTCGGCGGCGTGGCCCTGCTGCTGGTCTTCGGGCGGCGCGGGCTGGTCGGCTCCTGGCTCGACGCGACGTTCGGCATCACCCTGCCGTTCACCACCACCGCGGTCGTGCTCGCCGAGGCGTTCGTCGCCATGCCGTTCCTGATCATCGCGGTGGAGGGGGCGCTGCGTGCTGCCGACACCCGGTACGAGGAGGCCGCGGCCACCCTCGGCGCCGGCCGCTGGACCACCTTCACCCACGTCACGCTGCCGCTCGTCGCGCCCGGGGTGGCCGCCGGAGCCGTGCTCTGCTGGGCCCGCGCCCTCGGCGAGTTCGGCGCCACCATCACCTTCGCCGGCAACTACCCGGGTCGTACCCAGACCATGCCGGTGGCCGTCTACCTCGCCCTGGAGACCGACCTGGAGGCCGCGATCGTGCTCAGCCTGATCCTGCTCACCGTCTCCGTGGTGATCCTCGCCAGCCTGCGCGACCGCTGGGTCAGGGGATGACCGGCCGCGCCGATCCGCCGGCAGCGGCCAACCCGCCGGCAGCGGTCGATTCGTCTGCTGAGGCCGATCCGCCGACAGCGGCCGGTCCGTCGGCGGTCGCCGGGCGGCGGCTGCTCGACGCCCACCTGGTGGTGGAGCGGGCCGGCTTCCGGCTCGACCTGCCGTTGGCCATCGACCCGGGCGAGGTCGTCGCGCTGCTCGGGCCAAACGGTGCCGGCAAGACCACCGCCCTGCGCGCCCTCGCCGGCCTGCTCCCGCTCTCGGCCGGGCAGCTCACCCTGGCCGGGCGGGAGTTGGACCATCCGGGCCGCCGGACGTGGGTTCCCACCGAGCGGCGTTCGATCGGCGTGGTCTTCCAGGACTACCTGCTCTTTCCGCACCTGAGCGCGCTGGACAATGTGGCCTTCGGCCCGCGCCGGCAGGGCCTGGGCCGGCAGCAGGCCCGGCAGCGGGCGGCCGACTGGCTGGCCCGGATGGGGTTGACCGAGCACGCTCGCCGCAAGCCCCGGCAACTCTCCGGCGGGCAGGCCCAGCGGGTCGCCCTGGCCCGCGCCCTCGCCGTCGAGCCGGCGCTGCTGCTGCTCGACGAGCCGCTGGCCGCCCTCGACGCGCGTACCCGGCTGGACACCAGAGCCCAACTGCACCAGCACCTCGCCGCCCATCCGGGAGCCACCCTGCTGGTCACCCACGATCCGCTCGACGCCCTGGTGCTCGCTGACCGGCTCGTCATCGTCGAGGACGGCCAAGTGGTCCAGGCGGGTAGCGCCGCCACCATCACCGCCCAGCCCCGCACCGACTACGTGGCCCGGTTGGTCGGGCTCAACCTCTACCGGGGCCGGGCCAGCGGGCAGCAGGTCCGGCTCACCGACGGCTTCGGGCTGACCACCGGCGACCGGCACGACGGCGAGGTCTTCGTGGCCTTCCCGCCCTCGGCCGTGGCCCTGCACCCACGCCAGCCCGACGGCAGTCCCCGCAACAGCTGGCCGGCCACCATCGCCGGTGTGCAGCGGCACGGCGACAACCTGCGGATCCAGCTCACCGGCCCGATCGAGGTGGCCGCCGACGTCACCCCGGCCGCCGCCGCCCAGCTCCGGCTGACACCCGGGCAGCCGGTCTGGGCCGCGGTCAAGGCCGCCGAGACCCGCGCCTACCCCGCCGGCTGACCGGTGTCCACCGCGCCGCGTGTGACCGGTGTCCACCGCAGCGCCTGTGACTGGTGCTTTTCCGCGTCGGACGGCCGGCGCCCGTTCGCCGGAATCACCGGGTGCCCGGGTTACAGTTCGACAGGTGTCCACCGGGCAGGACGTACGGGTCTGGGTGCCCCCGGTCAGCGGGATAACCGAGGTGCTGCACGCCCGGTTCACCGACCACGCGTACCCCATGCACACCCACGGCAGTTGGACCCTGCTCGTGGTCGATGACGGAGTCGTCCGGTACGACCTCGACCGCCACGAACATGGCGCGTTCCGGCAGGTCGTGACGCTGCTGCCGCCGGGCGTCGCGCACAACGGCTGCCCGGCCACTCCCGTCGGGTGGATCTGGCCCGGCGGCTGCTGGCGGAGGGGACGCCGGCCGGAGCGGTGGCCGTGGTGGCCGGCTTCTACGACCCCGACCGTCAGCCCGCTGGACGCAGCTGGACCCGGCGTAGCAACTGGGCGTTGAGCGCGACGACGATCGTGGAGGCCGACATCAGCACCGCGCCGACGGCCGGGCTCAGCGTCACCCCGGCCCAGGCGAGGACGCCAGCGGCGAGCGGCAGCGCGACCACGTTGTAACCGGCGGCCCAGGCCAGATTCTGGATCATCTTCCGGTACGCGGCCCGGGACAGCCGGATCACCCCGGTCACACCGCGCGGGTCGGAGGAGGCGAGCACCACCCCGGCGGACTCGATGGCGACGTCGGTGCCGGCGCCGATGGCGATGCCGACGTTCGCGCGGGCCAGGGCGGGAGCGTCGTTGACCCCGTCGCCCACCATCGCCACCCGAAGTCCCCGGCGTTGCAGGTCCGCCACCGCGTCGTCCTTCTCCGCCGGCAGCACCTCAGCGAAGACCTCGTCCTCGCCGGGGCGGAACCCAAGGTCGGCGGCGACCGCCTCGGCGACCGGGCGGGCGTCCCCGGTGATCATGACTATCTTCCGGACGCCCTGCTCCCGCAGGTCGGCGATTGCCTGGCGGGCCTCCGGCCGTACCTCGTCCTCCAGAGCGAACGCGCCGAGCACCCGGGCCCGCTCGTCGTCGAGCCGCAGCAGGTACAGCACCGCCGCTCCCCGTCGGGACCAGTCGTCCCGTCGGCCGGCGAGGTCGTCCGGCACGGTCGCGTCGAACTCCCGCAGCAGCGCCGGGCCGCCGACGGCGTAGCCGGTCCCGTCGACCTCGGCGCGTACCCCCCGGCCGGCGAGGGACTGGAAACCCGTCGCGCTCCGTCGACCACCGCGCGCCGCGGCGGCGGCGACGATCGCCCGGGCCAGCGGATGCTCGCTGTCCGCCTCCACCGCGGCGGCGAGCGCGAGTACGTCCGCCTCGCCGCTGCCGGCGGCGGCGTTCGGGGCGCTGCTCGTTGCGCTGCCGGCGGTGCTCGCCTCGCCGCTGCCGGTCGCGGCGACGCCTGTGACGGCGTGCTCGCCCCGGGTCAGCGTGCCGGTCTTGTCGAACAGCACGGTGTCCACTGTGCGCATCCGCTCCAGCGCCAGCCGGTCCTTGACCAGGATGCCGCCCTTCGCGGCCACCGCCGTGGAGAGCGCGATCACCAGCGGGATGGCCAGGCCGAGCGCGTGCGGGCAGGCGATGACCAGCACCGTCACCGTGCGGACGACCGCTTCGTCCAGGCTGCCGAGCACCGTCCATACCGCGAGCGTGACCAGCGCGGTGACGGTGGCGATGTAGAACAACCAGGCCGCGAAGCGGTCGGCCAGCACCTGTGCTCGGCCGCTGGACTGCTGTGCCTGCGCCACCAGCCGCTGGATGCCGGCCAGGGCGGTGTCGTCGCCCACGGCGTCGATGCGGACCCGCAGTGCCGCGTCCGTGGCCACCGTGCCGGCCACCACCCGGTCACCGGTCGAGCGGGCCGCCGGCCTCGACTCGCCCGTGATCATCGACTCGTCCAACTCGGCCCGGCCGTCGACGATCTGCCCGTCCGCCGGCACCCGCCCGCCCGGTCGTACCAGGACCAGGTCACCGACGTGCAGTTCCGCCACCGGCACCCGCTGCGGTTGGCCGTCCGGGTCCAGCCGTTCCGCGTCGTCGGGCAGGAGCGCGGCCAGCGCCGACAGGGCCCCCCGCGCCTGCCCGATCGCCTTCATCTCCTGCCAGTGCCCGAGCAGCATGATCGTGACCAGGGCGGCCAGTTCCCACCAGAAGTCCAGGTCGAACGCGCCGAACGCGGTGGCCAGCGACGCCACGTACGCCACGGTGATGGCCATCGCGATCAGCAGCATCATGCCCGGCGCGCGATCGGAGATCTCGCGTACCGCGCCCTGGAGGAAGGGCCACCCGCCGTACCCGAACACCACTGTGCCAAGCACCGGACCGACCAGACCGATCCCGGGGAAATCCAGCCGGTAGCCGAACCAGTCCATCACCATGTGGCTGGTGACCACGATCGGCACGGTAAGCGCCAGGCTCAGCCAGAACTTCCGGCGGAACACCTCCGGATCATGCCCGGCATGCTTGTCGTGCCCGCCGTGCCCGCCGTGCTCTGCTGGCCCCCCATGCCCCCCATGCATCTCGCCACCCCCTTCTCCCTCACCATATACCCGGTGGGGGTATCAAGTGGCGCGAGAATCGCGGTGCCAGGGCCGGTCCGCCGAAGGTTGGCTCGCGTCGAGTTCCGAGGAATCCGCCGGGCGTAGCGGACAGGAGCAGGAAGGGTATCGACTGTCCGGACATTAATGTACGACAATCGACGGTGCGGGTGTTCCGGTCGTGTACACAAGTCTCGACCGACCCGGCAATCACTTTCCGGAAGCCGAATCATGATCCTGCGCGTGCCCGCCGCCTCATGGTAGGAATGCGCTTCGACGTGGGCAGTGCACCCACACTCCACCATGTACCCGACACACCCGTCGGGTCCTGCCGCGATCAACGTCGGTGACGCAAGGGGGCGGAGCAGGCCGGTGAAACGTGCGGTAGCGGCGGGTGCGGTGCGCAGACATGGCGAAGCGCGTCAGGGCTGGTTGGCCCGTGGCAGCATTGTCCGCCTGCTGCGATTGCTGGTCGCGGTGCCGCTGGTCGCCGTCGTCGGGTTCGCCGGCCTGGCCCTACAGGGGACGGTCCGCCAGGTGCTGAACGCGGGCACCGTCCACGACAGGGTCACGCTCTCCACCCAGGCCGGCGCGCTGGCCCGTGCCCTTCAGGCCGAGCGGGTGACCGCCGCGGTCGAGCTGACCACACAGAGCCAGACCGCCAGCGCCACCTTCGACGAACAGGTGGCACGCACGGACGCCGAGATCGCCGAGTTCGAGCGGCGGCGCGCCGAGGTGCAGACCGCGCTCCCCGCCCTGCAACGGGTCGACGCCGGGCTGACCGCGCTGAGCACCGTACGGGAGCAGGTGCGCTCCAGCCCACGTGCCTCGCTCTCCGCGATCGCCTTCAGCTATCGGATCCTCATCGCCGACCTGCTCACCTTCCGGGCCTCCGTGGCCACCGACACCTCGAACCGGATCGCCGACGACGTCCGGGCCGCGGTGGCGGTGTCGGAGGCGGGCGAGGCGATCGGGCAACTCCAGGTCATCGTGCTGCGTAGCCTGGCCGGCGGTGAGGTGACCCCGGCCGGACAGCAGGAGAGCGTCGGTGCCCAGGCCCGGTTCGCCGAGGCCAGCAACGCGTTCCTGGCCCTCGCCGAGCCGGGATGGGTGGCGAGCTGGGAGCAGATCGGCACCGACCAGCAGGTGGTCGCCGCGCAGCGACTTCAGGACCAGGTGGGCCGGACGCTACCGGGTGAACGGCTCGTGGTCGACGCGAACGCCTGGGTGGAGGCCACCGACGGCTGGATCGGCCGGATGTTCCAGATCCAGGGCGAGGTGGACGCCGCGGTCGCCGACCGGGTGGCGGCCGAACGGGGACAACTGCTCCGCGACGCGGTGTTGCAGAGCGTCGGCATCCTGGTCGTACTGGTGATCACCGCCGTACTCACCGGTGTGGTGGCCCGGCGGATCACCCGCCGGCTGCGGTCCCTGCGCAACACGGTGACCAAGGTGGCGTACGACCGGCTGCCCGCCGTGGTCCGTGACCTCAACTCGGCGCCGCCCGGCAGCGTGCGGCCGGACGAGGTGGCCGACCGCTCGGTGTCGGAGTTCCGGATCACCGGTACCGACGAGATCGCCGAGGTGGCGACCGCGACCCGGGCCCTGCACCGGGAGGCGGTCCGGATCGCCGGCGAGCAGGCGGTGATGCGGGCCAACATCGCCGAGATCTTCGTCCACCTGTCCCGCCGCGAGCAGCGACTGGTCGACGCGATGCTCGCCCAGGTCGACCAGGTGGAGCGCGACGAGGCCGACCCGGAGCGCCTCCAGCAGCTGTACCAGCTGGACCATCTCGCCACCCGGATGGCGCGGATCAACCAGAGCCTGCTGGTGCTCGGCGGTTCCGGCATCTCCCGGGTACGCCAGGAGCCGGTCCCGCTGGACCACGTGACCCAGGCCGCGCTCTCCCAGATCGAGCACTACACCCGGGTCCGGATCGGCACCATCGACCGGGAGCTGTGTGTCGCCGGCCCTGCGGTCGACGAGATCGTGCACCTGCTCGCCGAGTTGCTGGACAACGCCACCGGGTACTCCCCGCCGGAGACCGAGGTACTGGTCACCGGGCACGCGCTCTCCGATCGGGCGATCGTGCAGGTGGTGGACCAGGGTGTCGGGCTCTCCCCCCAGCGGTGCGAACAGCTAAACGCCGCGCTCGCCAACCCGGCGTCGGTCGACGTGTCCGGTGTGCGGGCGATGGGCCTGAGCGTGGTCGCCCGGCTCGCGGCCCGGCACGGCGTCGGGGTCGAACTGCGGCCCGGACCGACCCGCGGCACGGTGGCCGAGATCGTGATGCCGGCGGCGATCGTCGTACGCCGGCCGGTGCAGCAGCCGGAGCAGCTGATGCCCATGGTGGGGACGGGGCGACCCGCCGCTCATCCGGGCATGCCCGCCACCTCCCGCGCCGGCACCGCCGTGGCCCCCGCCGGTGCTGGCGTGGCCCCCGGCCGGCAGGCGATGCCCGGTACCGGACAGGTGCCCGCAGTCGCTCGCCCGGCCGGTGCCGGGCGGGCAGCGGCACTGGCCGGTAGCGGCCCGGCGCTCCCCGCGCCCGCCCCGCTGTTCCAGCCGGCGGCCGAGACCGGTACGGCCTCGTCGAACCAGCGCGCGGTGAACGGCTGGTTCAAGACCGCATTGGACGGCGACTCGGTGGCGGTCACCTGGCCGGTCGATGCCGGCGAGAAGTGGGCAGCCGCCACGATGGCCCTACCCACCACCCAGGCCGCACCGTCGGCGACCGAGGTCGGGCTGCCTCGGCGGGTACCGCAGCCGCATCTGATCCCCGACGCCCGGCAACCGGCTGCCGACGCGCCACGCAAGCTCGATCCGGCCGCCGTGGCGGCGGCGATGTCGGCGTACGCCAAGGGCGTCGCCGGTCGTCGGACCCCCGCCGCCTTCTGACGCTGAATCACCAGACCCCTGCCCCGTCGCCAATTGACCCACCCCCTCACCTGGAGTGACGCTGTGACGAGCCCGAACGACCTGAGCTGGCTACTGCAGAACTTCGTCAACCGGACCCCGGAGGTCAGCCACGCCCTCGCCATCTCGACCGACGGGCTGGTCCTGGCGCACAACCACAGCCTGCCCCGGGACCGGGCGGACCAGCTCGCGGCCACCGGCAGCGGACTGATCGCCCTGCTCGTCGGGGCCGCCCGGTTCTTCCAGGCCGGATCGGTGATCTCCAACGTGACCCAGATGGAGGGTGGCTTCATGTTCTGCATGGCGTTCAGCGACGGCGCGTCGCTGCTCGTGCTGGCCTCACCCACCTGCGACGTGGGTCAGGTGTCGTACGAGATGACCGACCTGGCGAACCGGATGGGCGAGGCCCTCACCCCGGCCGTCCGCTCCCATCTGCTGGGGATGCTGTGACCGCCGCCCGCCCGGCCCGACGGGCCCTTCCGGCTGCCCGCCGTCTGGTCGCGACCCTGCTGACCGGCGTGCTGGTGCTCGGTAGCGCCGCCGCCTGCGACGGCGGATCGGACGCCGAGGCGCAGACCATCCGGATCGGGATGCTCACCAACCTGGAGGGTTCACTCGCGGCACCCGGTTCCGAGCTGCGCGACGGGTTCCAGCTCTACCTGGACATGCGTGGCGGCCGGTTGGGCGGCCACCCGGCCGAGTTGATCGTCGCCACCGAGGGGTACGAACCCGGGGTGGCCGCCGAGTCCGCCACGAAGCTGCTGGAGCAGGATCGCGTCTCGGCGATCACCGGCATCATCAACGGCGGAAGCGTGTCGGCCATCCTCCCGCTCATCAACCAGCACAAGGTGCCGCTTGTCGGCGGGCTGGGCCGGCCGGCGCTTACCGACGTCACCTACGTCTGGCACACCAACCTGATCTCCGTCGAGCCGGGCGTGGCCATGGCACCCTTCGTGAAGCAGCAGGTCAAGCGGGGCACGGTCTACGCCATCGGGCCGGATTTCCAGAGCGGCCGGGATGAGCTGCGCGGTTTCGTGGAGACCTTCACCGAGTTGGGTGGCCGGCTGGCCAACCCGACCGGTGAGGCGGTCTTCAGCCCGTTCCCGGTGACCGAGGACTTCGGCCCGTACCTGGAGGAGATCGCCGAGTCCGGTGCGGCGGCCATCTACTGCTTCTTCGACGCCCAGAACGCCATCACCTTCGTCAACCAGTACGCCGAGTCGGACGTGTCCCACCTGCCGCTCTACGCGGCGGGCTTCGTGACCGAACCGGCGAGCCTGGCCGAGCAGGGCGACGCCGCGGAGGGCATCTACAACGGGCTGAACTACTCGCCCGACCTCGACAACGCGGCGAACCGGGAGTTCGTCTCCGCCTGGAACGCGGCGTACCCGGGCCGGGTGCCCACCTCGATCGTGATGGCGTCGTACGACGCGGCGGCGGTGCTGGACCGGGCGATCGCCGCGGCCGGCACCAACCCGAGCCCGGAGGCGATCAACACCGCGATCGCCGGGCTCGGGCAGCTCAACAGCCCACGCGGGCCGTGGCAGTTCGCGAAGTCCACGCACGCGCCGATCCAGAAGTGGTACCTGCGTCAGGTCCGCCGGGACGGCCGGGCACTGACCAACGTCGTGGTCTCGGAGCTGGCCACGCTCGGCGGCTGACCGCTGGGCGACCGCCGGGTACGGCGGATGATCAGGACGCGGCAAGGTCCGCGCCGATGTTCTCCCGGGTACTCAGGTAATCCGTCGCCGGCAGGGTGCCGTCCGGCGGGCGGTCGCCCTCGGCCGTGGTGGCGTCCGTCGACCTGAACGTGGCCCGGGTCCACCGGCCCGCGTCCCAGGAGTTGCCCTCGCTGGCCACGCCGGCACCCACGTTCGCCGTACGCTCGTTGTCGATCTCCAGGTTCGCGCGTGCTGTTCCGTTGCCGAGCAGATCGAACCCGGCTCCGCCGTTGTCGAAGGCGGTGTTCCGGGTGAGGGTGAGCCGGCCCCGGTTCGCCTCGGCCCCGAAGCCGTGTCCACGGTTACCCCACGCCGCGTTGTGCCGTAGCCGGTGATCCGACCGGGTCGTCTCGGGCCCGCCGCCGAGTGAGAAGCCGTACCCGTTGCTGGCCCAGTCCGGCACTGCCCAACGATTCTGGCCGTTGCCGAAGGCCCAGTTGCGTTCGATGGTGATCGGGCTGTCGAAGGCGCCGAAGTCGAAGCCGTCGTCGGCGTTGTGGAAGGCCCGGTTGCCCCGGACGAGGTTGCCGGCGCCCGCACCGAACTTCACCCCGAGCCCGATACCGACGCTGCCGTTCTCGCCCGGCTCGTGGTTGCGGAAGAAGTCGCTGTCGAGCACCTGGTTGCCGACTGTGCCCGGGTCCCGTAGCAGCAGGCCGGACCGGGCATTGTCGTGCATGGACATCCGCTGGAAGGTGGTGTACGCGCAGGCCCGGCAGACCCAGGCGTGGCTGCGCGAACCCTGCACCTGAAGGTCCTGCACGGTCCAGAAGCGGGTCTGCTGGGTCACCGTCCACTCGTCGTCGGGCACCGCGCCGGCGTCCAGTACCGCCCGTTCGTCCCGATAGGCGCTGAGCACGATCCGGCGATCCTCGGTGCCGTTCGTGGTGATCTCCACGGGCCGGGTCAGGCGGTAGGTGCCGCCCCGGACGGCAATCGTCTGGCCGGGGCGGACGACCTCGACCGCCCGGTTCAGGGTGGCGAAGGGGCGGGCGATGCTGCCGTCGCCGGCATCGCTGCCGTTCGTGGCGACGAAGATGTCGGCGCTGCTAACGCCGATGGTTGCGGCCGGTGGCCGGGCAGTCGCGGGCGTCGCGCCGGCCGAGGGCGTGGCCGTAGCGGCCGTCGGGGGGATTGATGACGTGGTCACCGCCGGCCCCGGCGGGGTTGGCACCCACACCACTGACTCCTCCTCCGGTTCGGCCGGCACCAGCCAGACCGCCAGCGCGGCGACACCGACCACGATGGCGGCGGCCGTACTGACCTGACTGGGGCTCTGCCACCGGCCGTGGGTGCTGGCGACGGCAGCCTGGCCGAGGGTCGACGCGACTGGGGTCACGGCGGACCCCTCGGCGGCGGCCCGCGCCGCCGCCAGGGCCGCTGCGGAGACCGGTAGAGCCGCCACCCCGAGCACCAGGTGTTCCGGCGGAACCAGGCCGTCGCCGTGCCGGGCGCAAACCTGGCAGTCACGCACGTGCCGGATGAACCGCTTGCGCCACAGTGCCGACACCTCGCCGTCCCAGGTCCGGGCCAGTCCGGACAGATCCGGGCACCGGTTGCCGCCCTGCAACGCCGTGACGACCCCCCGGAGGGCGTCGAGCTGGCCGCGTAGCCGGTGCAGCCGGACGGCGGCGGTCGGGCCGGTGACCCCCAGCGCGGCCACCACCTCGGCCCGGCTGATCTTTCCGGTCAACTCCTGCCACCAGAGGGCGAACAGGCTGCGTTCCTCGGCGTCCAGCCAACGGCTCGCCGTCACCAGGTCCCGGCGTTGCCCATCGAGGACAACCTCCGCCGTGGTCCGCTCGGCCAGGTCGCCGCCCGCGTCCGGAATCTCCTCGTCGTGGCGATGCAGGGGAAGCTCGTCGGGTAGCCCGCGCCAGTACTCCCGGAGCTGCCGGTAGGTGATCGACACCAACCATGACCGGAACCGGTCGGCCTGCCGCAGCTGCGGCAGGCCACGGATGACCCGCAGCATGCACTCCTGGACCACGTCGTCGACGTCCGGGCGGCCCGCTAGGGCCCGCCCGACCAGGTTGTAGACGAGCGGGAGGTGTGCCTGCACCAGCTCCGCCAGCGCCGACCGGTCACCGGCCCGGGCGGCGACGACCAGGGCCTGCACCGCCTCGCCGTCGACCTCGCTGTCCCGCACCGCCGCGCACTCCCTCGCCAGCCGGCTCGTCGACCGACGTCGATAGAGAGCATATGTTCACACGCTTGTAGCGGAACTGTAAATGTCCGTCGCTATCAACTCCGACCGAGCAGGCTCCGGTGCGCCGTGGTTGTTCGGCAGCAGCCGTCCGGTCAGCGTTGCACCCGCGCTCCGGCACCCCGCATCAGCGCCTCGACCTCCCTGCGGTCGGCCATCGAGGTGTCGCCGGGGGTGGTCATGGCGAGTGCGCCGTGGGCGGCACCGTACTCCACGGCGACGGCCAGGTCGCCCTTCTCCAGCAGCCCGTAGACCAGGCCGGAGGCGAAGCTGTCCCCACCGCCCACCCGGTCCATGATCTCAAGACCGGGGCGGTGGGTCGCCTCGGCGAACTCGCCGCCGCCCCAGGCGATGGCGCCCCAGTCGTTGACGGTCGCGGTGCGTACCGTGCGCAGCGTGGTGGCCACCACCCGGAAGTTCTGGAACTCCCTGGTGACCTCCTCGATCATCCGGCGGAAGTTGGTCACCTCCAGCTCGGCGAGGCTGGCGTCGGTGTCCGGCACCTCGAAGCCGAGGCAGGCGGTGAAGTCCTCCTCGTTGCCGATCATGACGTCGACGTACCGGGCGAGTTGCCGGTTGACCTCCTGGGCGCGGGTCTGCCCGCCGACCGCCTTCCAGAGGCTGGGCCGGTAGTTGAGGTCGTACGAGATGACCGTGCCGTGCCGGCGCGCCGCGATCATGGCGGCCTCGATGGTCTCCGGGGTGGTCTCGGACAGCGCGGCGTAGATGCCGCCGGTGTGCAGCCAGCGCACCCCGAGGTCGCCGAAGAGGTGATCCCAGTCCACGTCGTCGGCGCGGAGCTGGCTGGCGGCGGTGTGGCCCCGGTCCGAGGTGCCGACGGCGCCGCGTACGCCGAAGCCGCGCTCGGTGAAGTTGAGGCCGTTGCGGACGCTGCGCCCGATGCCGTCGTAGGGCAGCCAGCTGATGAAGGAGGTGTCCACCCCGCCCTGGAGGATCAGGTCCTCCATCAGCCGCCCCACCTCGTTGTCGGCGAACGCGGTGACGATGGCGGTGCGCAGGCCGAAGCAGCGGCGCAGGCCGCGGGCGACGTTGTACTCCCCGCCGCCTTCCCAGGCGCGGAAGTTGCGGGCGGTGCGTACCCGCCCTTCGCCCGGGTCGAGCCGGAGCATCACCTCGCCGAGCGAGACGAGGTCGTACCGGCACTGGTCGGCGGGGCGCAGGTCGAGAAGGGGCATCGCGGATCAGCTCTCCTGGGCGGCGGTCACGGCGGCAGCGGTCAGTTTGGTCACGTCGTCCCAGCGGCCCTCGGCGAGCAGGCTGGGCGCGACCATCCAGGTGCCGCCGACGGCGAGAACGGCAGGTAGGGCGAGGTAGTCGCGCAGGTTGCCGGTGTTGACACCGCCGGTGGGGATGAACCGGACGGACCGGAAGGGCGCGGCCAACGCCTTGATCATCGTGGCTCCGCCGAGCTGCTCGGCGGGGAAGAACTTGACGGTGTCGAGGCCGGCGTCGACGGCCATCTGGATCTCCGTTGCGGTGGCCGCACCCGGAAAGACGGGGATGCCCACCTGCTGGCAGTGGGCCACCACGAGCGGGCTGAAGCCGGGGCAGACGATGAACCGGGCGCCGGCCGCGACGGCCTCGTCCACCTGGCCCGGCGTCAGCACGGTGCCCGCCCCGACGAGCAGGTCGGGGTCTTCGGACATGGCCCGGATGGCGTCGGCGGCGGCGTCGGTACGGAAGGTCACCTCGACGCTGTGCAGGCCACCTGCGGTCAGCGCGGCGGCGAGGGGAGTGGCGGCGCGGGCGTCGTCGAGCACGACGACCGGAAGGATCCGCCCCGCGGCCAGGGTCTGCGAAACGCCGGCGGGCTGTTCAGAAGGATGAACGGCAGTCACATATGTGACCCTACTGCTGATCCTGGCGATGTCAATCCCGCTACAGTGACGCCATGACATCCGCCGAGGGCTTCCAGCCGGTCAAGTCGGCCGGGCGCACGCTGGAGGTGCTGGAGACGCTCGCCGCCTCCGGCGGCCGGCGCTCCCTCGGTGACCTGGCCCGCACCCTTGGCATCCCGAAGAGCAGCCTGCACGGCATCCTGCGCACGATGATCCAGCGCGGCTGGGTGGAGGCCGACGACACCGGCACCCGGTTCGGGCTGGGGGTGCGGGCGCTCCAGGTCGGCGCCGCGTACCTGGACACCGACGACGCGGTCGGGCTGCTGACCGGCGTACTCGACGACCTGTCGCGACAGTTCGGCGAGACCGTCCATCTCGGCCGGCTCGACGGGGCGCACGTGGTCTACACCGCCAAGCGGGAGTCCATGCACCCGCTAAGGCTCTACAGCGCAATCGGCAGACGCCTGCCGGCACACGCCACCGCGCTGGGCAAGGCCCTGCTCGCCGAGCGCGCCGACGAGGTGGTCGACCAGTTGGTCGGGACACCGCCAGCGGCGCTGACCCGGCACACCATCACCGACCTCGCGGCCCTGCACGCCGATCTCGCGGCCAGCCGCGAACGGGGGTACGCCGTCGACCACGAGGAGAACACCGAGGGCATCGTGTGTTTCGCGGTGGCGGTACCCCTGCACACGCCCGCGGTGGACGCGATAAGTCTGTCGATACCGGTCGCCCGGCTCGACGGGCAACTCCAGGAGCGGGTGGTGGAATCGCTGCGCCGCTCGGTCGACCAGGTACGCGCCGCACGCGGCCTGCTCACGGCCACCTGACGGCCGGGGCTCCGGCCGTACGTCGATGGATGGCCTCAGTCGTCGGTGCGTGGCCGGGCGCCGGCGACGAACGCGTCGAGCGCCGGCCCGTGCAGTACGTCGCCCGGTAGCGGATCGCGCCGGACCCGCGCCGCCAGGCGCGCCACGGGCAGCCGATGCGGGCGCCGGGCCGCGGCGAGCACCACGTTGCCGTACCGCCGGCCGCGCAGCATCCTCCGCTCGGCGACGACGCACACCTCGGCGAAGACTGCCCGCAGGGTGGCCGCCTGCACCCGGGTGGCCACCAGGGGCGGCAGGTCTGTGACGTTTACCAGGTAGCTGCCGTCGGGCCGCAGCACCCGGGCGACCTCGGCGGCGAACGACACGGTGGCCACGTGCGGCGGCATCCGGGCCGCCCGGTAGATGTCGGCGAGCACCAGGTCGTACGCCTCGGCGGGCGCGTCGGCGACGGCCTCCCGCGCGTCGGCGATACGCACCTCGACCTCGGCCGGCGGGGCCGGCAGCTCACGCGCCACCAGTTCGACCACTGCGGGGTCCCGCTCGACCACCACCTGCGCCGAGCCGGGCCGGGTCGTGGCGATGTAGCGCGGCAGCGTCAGCGCGCCGCCACCGAGATGCAGCACGTCCAGCGGTTCGCCGGCCGGCGCGGCGAGGTCGACCAGGGCGGCCATCCGTCGGACGTACTCGAAGTGCAGGTACGTCGGGTCAGCGGTGTCCACGTAGGACTGCTCGACGCCGCCGGCCAGGAGCGTACGCCCGGTGGGGCGGCCCGGATCGACGGCGAGTTCGAGCCGGTCGGCGGAGGCCTCCATGACCAGGCAGGCTAACCAGGCGGTGACGCCGGTTGGTGGGGTGGGCTACCGGACGGCCTGGCGGTGTTCAATGGCGCCATGACGATCAGCGGCCGCCACCGGCGAATCCTCGACGCGGTGCAACTGGGCTGCTGCGGGCTGACCGCCGACGGGGTGACCGCCTACGACCTCGCCGACGCGGCGGTAAAACGCGCGATCATCGCCGCCGCCCACCGCCTCATCGCGGTCGCCGATCCGACCATGTTCTCCCGCACCGCGCTGGCCTTCGTCGCGCCCGTCTCCGCGCTCAGCATGGTCGTCACCACCGACGACGCCGGGCCCGAGCAGACGAACGCCCTCGTCGCCGCCGGCACCGTCGTCCGATGGGTGTGACCGGGATGCCCCAGCCCGCCAGTTCAATTGCCGGTTCCGCTGCACCCAGGAGGCCTTCAGTCATGGCGCGTGTCGGTGTGATGTTGCCGCGGGACCTTCCCGCGGACCAGGTGCTGTCCTTCGCCCGGCGGGCCGAGCAACTCGGCTTCGACGAGCTGTGGGTGGTGGAGGATCTGGGGTTCCGGGGCGGCGTGGCGCAGGCTGGTGCCGTGCTGGCGACCACCTCACGGATCGTGGTGGGGATCGGGATCCTGCCGGCCGGGGCGCGCAACGCCGCGTTCGCCGCGATGGAACTTGCGACGCTCGCGCAGCTCTTCCCCGGCCGGTTGATCGTGGGCATCGGGCACGGCATGCCGGACTGGATGCGGCAGGTCGGGGCATGGCCGGCCAGCCCACTCACCCGGCTGCGCGAGTACACGGTCGCCGTACGCACCCTGCTCCGCGGCGAGCCGGGACCGGCGGCGGGCCGGTACGTCGACGTCGAAGGCGTGGTGATCGGCGAGGTGCCGCAGACGGTGCCGCCGGTCGTGCTCGGTGTGCGCGGCCCGAAGTCGATCGCCCTCGCCGGGCAGGTCTCCGACGGGCTGCTGCTGGCCGAGCCGGCCGCACCGCCCTACGTGGCGGACTCGATCAAGCGCTTCGGGTCGGCATCGCCGGAGGTCATCACCTACGACGCCGCCGTCGTCGGGGACGACGGGCGGGCGGCGCGCGACCTCGTCCGCCCAGGCCTGGCCTGGCTCGGTGAGCCGGACTGGGCACCGCACCTGGCCACGCTGCCCTTCGCGGCCGAACTGGCACGGCATCGCACGGCGTCGGCCGGCCCGGAGGAGTTCGCGGCGACCATGCCGGACGAATGGGTACGACAGCTGTCGCTCGCCGGGACTCCCGACGAGGTAGCGGCCCAGATCGCGGCCCGGCATGCCGCCGGAGCCACAAGCGTCGTCCTGGTCCCGGCCGAACCCGATCGCCTCGACGCGCTGACCCGCCTGGCCTGGGTCCTCAGGCAACCGAACGATTGATCTTCCGCATCGGCAACGCCCGGGCCGGCCGGCTCGTCCCTCAGGTGAGCACCTCACGGACCCGCTCACGTTCCGCCTGGAACAGGCTCCAGAGATGGGCCTCGTCCGCATCCGGCAGATTCTCGACCTGACCGTAGTCGAACGGCGGCGCGGGGTCGTACTCCAGGAACGCCTGCCCCCGGCCGGCGGCCCGTTCACCCCACAGGCGCGCCGCCACCACCAGCGCGGCGTCCATTCCGGCGCTGATGCCGGCGCTTGTGACGATCCGCCCGTCGACCACCCAGCGCCGCCGCTTGAACCGCGCGCCGGACAGGGGCAACTCGTCGGCGAACGCCCAGTAGGTGGTCGCCGAGCGGCCACGCAGGATGCCTGCGGCGGCCATCAGCAGTACGCCGGTGCAGATGCCGAACGTGATGCGGGTGTGCGGGTGTGCCGCCCGGATGTAGTCCAGAATGGGGCGGTCCCGCATCAGAATGCTCGGCGATCCCGGGCCCGGCACGACGAGCAAGTCGGGCCGGGGAAGCGTGTCGTAGGTGGCGGTCGGTACCCACTGCAATCCTTCGCCGCCGGGAATGGGCGTGCGGTCCGGGCCGACGAAGTGCAGCCGGGCCGGCGGTCCGCCGGCACGCTGGGCGGCGCCGAGGACACCCAGCGGACCGATCAGGTCGAGTGGGACGAGCCCGTTGAAGACCAGGAACGCGATGTCGAGCGGCTGTTCGCCGCCTGCCGGTGCCGGCTGGTGGGCTGAGGCGGGGCCGGCAGTGCCGACGGCGAGTCCGGTCGCGGCGAGCGCTGCTCCGATGGTCAGCAGCTGCCGTCGGCTCGGGTTGTTGTCAGGCATGGAACATTCCCTTCTGGAATTGCTCGCGGTAGGTGGTCGGGGCCATTCCCAGAACCCGATGAAAGACCTGCCGCATGGTTTCGACGTTGCGGAAGCCGCACCGCTTGGCCACCACCTCGACGGGGTCATCGCCTGCTTCGAGAAGCTGCTGGGCGGCCTCGACGCGGATCCGTTGGACGTACTGACCGGGCGTGGTGCCCAGCACGTCGCTGAACAAGCGGGAGAGGTGACGTGGACTCACCGCGGCGCGGGCGGCCATCGCGGCCAGCGAGTGATCGGCGTGCGGTTGCTCGGCGACCGTGTCGAGTACCACCCGCAGCGCCGGCTGGCGGGTCGCCCGGGTCCGGCCGCGTACCGACAGCTGCGATTGACCGGCTGGCCGTTGCACGAAGACCACCAGCCACTGGGCGACCTGCCGGGCGAGCGCACCGTCATGGTCACGCTCCACCAGGGCCAGAGCGAGGTCGATGCCGGCGGTCACTCCGGCGGCGGTGTACAGCTCGCCATCGCGCACGTACATCCCGTCGGACTCGACGGTGACCTGCGGATACCGCCGGCTCAGCTCCCGATGGAAGGCCCAGTGGGTGGTCGCTCGCCGGCCGTCGAGCAGGCCGGCCTCGGCCAGCACGAACGCGCCGATGCACACCGATGCCACCACCGTGCACCGCTCGCGTACCCGGCGGACCGCCTGGGCGAGCGGCACCAACTCGGGACAGTGCCTCCGGCACCGCACCGGGTTTTCCGGGTGACCTCCTCGACTGGTTGGCGTTTGCCGCCGCATCCGGTCAGCGGCGGTCGAGCGCCGACTCCAGTCGTTGGATCAGCGTCTTGCGCCCCTTCCCGGCGCGTTCCGCGCGTAGTGCCGCCCGGAGCTGACCGGCATCGAGGTCGCGGACTTGTCGGGCCGCCTCGGCGACCGGCAGTTCGGTGAGCGGCACGGCCGCGGCGTTCCGACGCGCGCGCCTGGCTGGCCCGGTGTTGGCGACGTACTGCCTGCCGGACTTCGACTCCTTGCGCTTCTTCGCGTCGGTCGCGCGTTGCTGCTCGGGGGAGAGCTGTTTCCATGCCTGCTCGGGCAGGTACCGCTCGGTTTCGCCGTCATGTCGCGCCCGGGTGGTGCCCCGCCTGTTCTGCCATTTCTGGTCGCCCCAGCGCTGAAGGGACTTCTGGCGCTCGTCCTTCGGTCCCTGGTAGCCGCCGCCGCGCTTCTCGTACTCCTTGGTGAGCAGCTGGGACTTGCGTGCCGACCACTGTCCCGGTCGACCGCCCCGGTCGGACGCCTTGATCTCTTCCTTGAGCTGTTCGCGCAGCTCAGGCTCCGTGTATCGCGCCATATCCGCTGGGTACCCGGGCGGGCGCAGCGTACTCACGACAGCCCGCCCGGGTGCGGCAGGGGACAGGATGACAGCATCTTCGCGTACTGGCGAAGCTTGGTCGTTTTGGCGTTTAACCACCCATCTGCCCGGTAGCATGAGTCAACTTCGGAGGAGCCCTCGCCACCACGTCGATCGACACCGCACAGGTTGGATTTCCGCGCTGCGACGGTGTCCGGAGTGCCAGTGGAGGAAAAGTGACCGCGCAGGAAAGCGCAGGAGCGCCGTTCGACCGGGTGCGTGACATCGGGAGCGCCGTCGGCAGGAACCTGCGGGAGCGGCTGGCGGAAATCGACCCTGAACTGCTGGTGGTGGTGGCCAGCGGCAATCCGGACGGGGCGAAAGCGCTCTCCGCCGCGTACGCCGAGACATCGATACCCGGCTCGGACCTCGCAAATCTGGTGCGCTGGAACCAGTCGAGTTGGAACAACGCCTTCCGGGACACCGGCACCTGGACCAACACCTGGGGGCAGTCTCCCCCGCCCAAGTAGGGCGCCGGCCAGCCGCGAACGAAAGGATCCGCATGGTTCTCGGCGTACCGCCCGTCAGGCCCTCGTTGGTGATCCTTCAGCCGACCGCCCGGTGCAACTTGAACTGCAGCTACTGCTACCTCCCCGATCGACAGGACCGGGGACTGATGAGCGATGAGGTGCTTGACGCGGCCGCCTCGTTCGTGTTCGCGTGCGACCTCACCGGCGACGGGATCGAGTTTCTGTGGCACGCCGGGGAGCCGCTGGCCGCAGGACTGGCCTTCTACGAGCGGGCCTTCGCCCTGATCGCCGAGCGTGCCCCGGCGGGACTGCGGGTGCAACACATCCTCCAGATGAACGGCACACTCCTGAACCAGGCCTGGTGCGACCTCTTCGTCAGGTACCAGGTGGACACGGGTCTGAGCGTGGACGGCCCGGCGGAGATCCACGACGCGAACCGGAGAACCTGGTCCGGGCGGCCGACCCACGCCAGGGTGATGAAGAGTTTCCACCTGCTCCGCCGGAACGGGCTGTCACCCGGGGCGCTGTGCGTCCTGAGCTCCGAGTCGCTCAACTGGCCCGACCGGATGTACGAGTTCTTTCGGGACGCGGGATTCCGGTCCGTCGGTTTCAACGTGGAGGAGTCCGAGGGCGTGTACCGCCACTCACGACTCCGGGACATGGACGCCGACCAGCTCCGAAAGTCCTATGACTCGTTCATGCGGAGGGTGTGGCAGCGCTGGCGGGCCGACGGCTCGGAGATGATCATCCGGGAGTTCCACGAGATGCTGGGCGGCATCCTGCGGACGCGGCAGGAGGCCGAGCGGGTCCGGGAACCGTTGGAAGCAGTTCCGTTCTCGATCCTCACGATCCGCCGCGACGGGCGGCTGAGCACCTTCTCGCCCGAACTGGCCTCGACCCCGAGCGGGGAGTACGGGAACTTCATCGTGGGCAACGTCCTCGTCGACACGCCTGCTGAGGTGGCGCAGGGAGCGGCGTTCGGGCGGCTGCGACGCGACGTGGCGATCGGGCAGGACCGTTGCCGAAGCGGCTGCGACTACTACGCGTTGTGTGGCGGCGGGTTCCAGTCGAACCGGTTCACCGAGCACGGCACCCTGCACGCCACGGAGACCCTGACCTGCCGGCTTCACCGGCAGACGCTGGCCGACGTCGTCGTCGGCGAACTGGCATCGGAGAGCCGCCGGCGACGGTCGGGCAGAGTGCAGCTGACCACCGGCGTCGGCGACGGCTAGGGTGCCGATGAGTCCCGCCGTGCCGCGGGTGGCGCCGCGGACCGTGGTTGTGCAGCCCACCGCGCTCTGCAATCTGGACTGCGCCTACTGCTACGTGCCGGACCGCCGCGACCGGGCCGTGATGACCGCCGAGGTGCTCGACGCGAGTGCGGATTTCATCTTCGGCTGTCACCTTCCGCCTGGTGAGATCGAGTTCCACTGGCATGCGGGTGAACCGCTGGCTGCCGGTCTGGCGTTCTACGAACGCGCGTTTGCCGTGCTCGCCGAACGCGCCCCGCCCGGCGTGCGGTTGCGGCACAGCATCCAGACCAATGGCACGCTCATCACCCACAGGTGGTGCGAACTTCTGGCCGAGTACGGGGTCCAGGTCGGGCTCAGCCTCGACGGTCCCGCCGACCTTCACGACCGCAGCCGACGAACCCGGTCGGGCAGGGGAACTCACGCCCGGGTGATGGCGGGTTACCGCCTACTGCGGGATCACGGGATCTCGCCGGGCGCGATATGCGTGCTGCGGCGCGAATCGTTCGAGTTCCCGGATCGGATCTACGACTTCTTCGTCGGGTCCGGCTTCGCGTCGGTCGCTTTCAACGTCGAGGAGTCTGAGGGCGTGTACCTCCGCTCGGAGCTGCTCCGATCCGGGCCCGATGATGTCCTTCAGTCATACGCGGCGTTCATGAGGCGGATCTGGCAACGATGGTGGAGCGATCGGTGCACGATCGAGATCCGCGAGTTCCACCAGCTGTTGGGCTGCCTCGCGAGGCTGCGCCAAGACGCCGCCTTCGTCCGGGAACCAGCGGAGACCGTACCCTTCCGGATCCTCACCATCCGCCGCGACGGTGCCGTCGGCACCTTTTCTCCCGAGTTGGCCTCCACGCCGAGTCCCGAGTACGGGGGGTTCGTGCTGGGCAACGTTTTGGCCGACACGCCCGGCCAGGTCGCGCGAGGCGTCGCGTTCCAGCGGCTGCACCGCGACATCGCGTCAGGGCGGGACCGCTGCCGCGAGGAGTGTGGCTATTTCCCGGTCTGCGGCGCGGCGTTCCAGTCCAACCGGTTCACGGAGCACGGAAACTTCTTCGCCACGGAGACGCTCACCTGTCGCCTGCACCGGCAGGCCTTGACCGATGTCATCGTGGCCGAGTTGGCCCGGCCGGATCAGAACTGTGCGCAGACTGACTGACGCGGCGCCCCGGGGCTCTGGACTTGGACAGCTCATGAATACCGGACTAAACAGACACAAAAGGGACTGCACTCAGTCAAGTGCAGAGCCCGGAGGAGACCCCCGCTATCCAGGGCGCATCACACCCTGGTTGGCCGCCCGCCTGGTCGGGAGGGTGGAACGCATGGAATCCACAAGCAAGGTTGTCCTGGTCACCGGCGCGAGCAGCGGCATCGGGGCGGCAGTCGCGCTGCGCCTCGCCGAGGAGGGACACCGGATCGTCGCAGGCGCCCGGCGCCAGGAGCGGTTGGACATCCTCGCGCAGCGCCACCAGAACATTCGCGTACGGCGACTCGATGTCACCGACCGCGCCGATGTCACCAGGTTCGTCGGCAGCGCGGTCGACGAGTTCGGTCGGGTCGACGTGCTCGTCAACAACGCCGGCCTGATGCCGCTGTCCCGGCTCGACGCGCTGCTGGTAGCCGAGTGGGACCGGATGCTCGACGTCAACGTACGCGGCCTGCTGCACGGCATCGCCGCCGTCCTCCCCGTCTTTCAGCAGCAGCGCAGCGGCCATGTGGTGACCGTCGCCTCGGTAGGCGCGCACGAGGTGGTGCCGACCTCGGCGGTCTACTCGGCCACGAAGTTCGCCGCCTGGGCGATCACCGAGGGCCTGCGCCTGGAGGCCGACCCGAGCCTGCGGGTCACCACGATCTCGCCCGGGGTGGTCGAGTCCGAGCTGGCCGAGACGATCAGCGACCCGGGTGCCCGCGCGGCGATGACGGAATACCGCAGGCACTCGATCCCGCCCGAGGCGATCGCCCGCGCGATCTCCTTCGCGATCGCCCAGCCGGCGGACGTCGACGTCAACGAGATCATCGTCCGCCCGACCCGGCAGCGAGGCTGACGTCCGGCATCGAACGCAGCAGGATCGCCGGGTCATGGACCCGGCTCGAAGGTGACGGCGATCGACCGGTCCTCGTCCGCCTTCTTCGCGGTTCCGCTGCTCGTACCCAGGTACCGGGAACGGCGCCGATGTGCCGTTCCCCGCTGGACTTAGTGGTGTCAGAGCATCGGGTTGCCGCTTACGGTCGCCTCGGCGGGAACGAGGTCCTGGACGACTCCATGACTCACTGCGCGGTCTGGCCGCACGGCCCCGCGTTGTCGCAGTACGGCTGAAGGCGGCTCTGCCCGCACCCGCAGAGGATGGCCCTGGTCTCGGTGCGCGCACCGTGCGGAGTGTCCACTTTCAATTCGCCGCGCACGACCAACTGTCCGGTGGTGTTGCGGGTGATCTGGGTGGGCCGGTCCGGGATCTCCACCCCGCCGTCCAGGAGCTCGTACTGCAACGCTCCGGAGGGACAGCGTCGTACGACTTCGGCCAGGCGTTCGGCCTCGGCGTCGTCGGGTCGGATCCACGGGCGTCGACTCGGATCGAAGACCTCAGGCAGGCCGCGGACGCACTCTGCGGCGTGCAGGCAGCGCCTGGCCTCGAAGGTCACGGTGATCGACTGCCCCTTGTACGCCCTCTTCGTGGTTTCGCTGCTCATGCCGACCTCCGTTGCTGCCGTGCCCGGTTCCGTTCAGTCGCTGACTCTGCTGCGGGACTGGTACACCAGGTCCTGGTACTCGGGGTGGCGGGCGATCCACCCCGCGAAGAACGGGCAGGTGGGCAGGACCAGCAGGTTCGCGGCGCGGGCCTCGTCGAGGGCGGCGCGGGCCAGGGCAGCCCCGATCCCTCGGCCCTCGTACTCCGGCGAGACCTCGGTGTGCACGAACGCCACGAGTTCCTTGGTACGGATGTACTGCGCGACGCCCGCGACCTTCGAATCTCCCTCGACCCGGGCCTCGTACTGCCTGGCCTCGGGAACATCGATCACATTCACAGTCATGTGTGCTCCTTCAGATCTAGACGTTGGCACCGGCGTGGCCGGCGAGGAGTTCGGCTCCATTTGGTTGATGTGTCAACCACACTAGGTGCCGTTGGTTGATGCGTCAAGCAGTTGCTCGATTCGGTGCCGGCCGGGACGAGTCTGTCCACGACCTGGTTACGCTCCCTGCATGCACGCAACGCCTCGCTGGCTCACCTCGGAACAGCAGGTCGCTTGGGACAGTTTCATCCGCATGCAGGAGAAGCTCATCGGGCTACTCTCCCGCCGGGTCCAGGCTGACTCCGGCATGTCGGCCGCCGACTACCTCGTGCTGGCCAAGCTCACCGAGAGCGGCGGCAGGCGGATGCGCCTGATGGACCTGGCCAAGCTGCTGGAGTGGGAGAAGAGCCGCATGTCCCACCAGGTCGGGCGGATGGTGAAGCGCGGCTTGGTGGCCAAGGAGGAATGTCCCGACGATGGACGCGGAGCGTTCATCGTCGCCACGCCGGCCGGCGTCCAGGCGATCGATGAAGCCGCCCCCGTGCATGTCGAACACGTCCGCCGACTGTTCATCGACGCCCTCACCCAGGAAGACCTCGACACCCTCGCCCGGATCTCGAGACGAGTGCTCGCGCACATGGAGAAACAGCCCGACTGACCACCACCGGCAGGGCCACTCACTCCGCGAAGGGGCCACCGGGGCTGAACGCCCGCTCGGCGAAGCGTTCCGCGATGAGTCGGTGGGTGGCGGTGTCCGGGTGAAGCTGGTCGGGCAGCGGCAGGTCGACGGAGTCGGCCTCGCCGTAGAGGTCGAGGCCGTCGAGGTGGTGCAGATTCGGGTCGTCGGCTGCCCGCTGGGCGGTGATCCGCTTCAGCTCGTCGCGGATGACCCCGAGCGTGAGCTTTCCGCTCGCCCGTTCCGCCGGGTCGCCGGTGGCCCGGAACCGTACCTGCCCGGTGGCGAGGGCGGCGAGGTCGAACGCGCCCGGGCCCGGGGTGTCCTCGTGGATCGGGCAGTAGATGGCCGAGACGACAAGCAGCGGTGTGGTGGGGTGGCCGTCGCGGATGGTGTCGAGGAAGCCGTGCACGGCCGGGGTGAAGGCGCGCAGTCGCATCAGGTCGCTGTTGACCAGATTGATGCCGATCTTCACGCTGATCAGGTCGGCCGGGGTGTCCCGCATGGTGCGGGCGGTGAACGGGTCGAGCAGGGCGCCGCCGCCCAGACCGAGGTTGACCAGGTCGACGCCGCCGAGGGCGGCGGCGAGGACCGGCCAGGTGGTGGACGGGCTGGTCGCGTTGGAGCCCTGGCTGATGGAACTGCCGTGATGCAGCCACCTTCGGCGGCCCCGGTCGGGTACGGGTGCGACAGGGGCGTCGGTGCGCAGGGCGACGAGCTCGGTCGTCTCGTTGTGCGGCAACCAGATCTCCAGGTCCTTCATCCGGTCGGGCAGGCCGGTGAAGCGGATGGTGCCGGGCGGGCCGGACCGGTGCTCGGCGGCACCGCTGGCCATGTCGACGGTCACCGTGTCACCGCCGGTCACGCTGGCCTGGTCGGTCAGCTGGCCGTCGACGAGCAGGTCGTACACCCCGTCCGGGCGGGGCGGGAGGCCGGCGTAGACCCGCCTGGTGGGCAGCGTGTCCAGCTCGACGGCGGTGGCCCGGGTACGGAGGGCCAGCCGCACGCCGGCGGGTTGGGCCTCCACCATTGCGAGTTGCCCGTCGGTGTTCTGGGCGCGGGCCCAGGCGGGTAGCCGGTGCGGCAGCACACCCCGCGCGGTGCGTTGCAGGTCGAGCGCGCCGCGCAGGAGGTCCGTAGTGATGGGCGTGGTGATCCAGGTGGAAGGCATGGTCTCGTTCCGTCGGTCGATGTCGGCCAGCGCCGGAGCACGCACCCGTCCCTGCGTCGACACCGTGCAGCGGGGCTTTCCCGCGGTCACCATCCCAGTATCCGGCGGCCGGCGGACCCGACCAGTGACACCACGTCACATGGGGTCGTACAGCACTTCTCCGTACCGGACAGAAAGGCCAGGTGGACAAGCATGCTGGCATGGACGATTCAACCCGACGTACCCGGCGGGATCACGCTCGGCAACGTCGCGGACCCTGATCCGCTACCGCACGAGACGCTCGTTCGGGTCGACGCCTTCGCGCCGAACCCCGGCGACGTCGCCGCGCTTCCCGGCGCGGCACCACGGACGGTCCCCGGTTGGGACGGCAGCGGCGTCGTGCTCCGCGCCGCCCCAGACGGTCGCGGGCCGCGTGCAGGTGAGCGCCGTCCTCTTTCTCGGCGCTGGCGGTGGCTGGGCGCAACTGGACCCGAGACCGTGGACGGAGCTTCCCGAGTGGATCGAGGCTGGCTCACCCCGGCGAGCGGGGCGGGTCGTGTTCCGCGTGGACCACGACCCGCCGCCCGGTCAGGACTCATGACTTCGACCCGAAGGAACGCCCGAGTGACTACTCCACCCCCCGCGCTCGATGCCGCCCGTGTCAGGTCGTGATGATCACATGAAGATTCCGGGGGCCGTGAACCCCCTCGACCCGGTTGAGTTCGATGTCGCTCGTGGCCGAGGGGCCGCTGATCCAGGTAAGCGGCCGATGCGGATCGAGCCGGACGAGGGCGTCCGGCACGGTGGCGACGACCTGGTCGGTCCGCAGCACGCACACGTGCACGTCGGGCAGCAGCGTGATGATCCGGCGGCCCTGGTCCGGGGCGCCGTCGAGCACGATGGTGCCGGTCTCCGCGACGGCCACCGCCGCCGCGGTGACCACCCCGTCCGCGGTAGCGATCGACGCCGCCGGAAGGTCGTCGTCCGGCACCGCGCGGACGGTGTCGGGCAGCCAGTGCCGGGGCAACCCGGGCGGTACCACGACCTGCCGGCCGCCGAGCACCTCGGCGACGAAGCGGGCAACGTCGGTGTCGCGGCACCGGTGCACGGTGGCCCGGTAATCGGTGAGCCGGTCTACGAGCAGGTCCAGGTCAGCGGCGACGGTACCGGCGGCCCGGTAGTCCCGGGGCACCTCGTCCGGCGTCGGCCGTGGTTCGCCGAGAGCGGCGTCCGGCCGTGGTTCGCCGAGGGCGGCGCGGAGCCGACCGAGGATCGTCTCCCGGGCGGTCACCGGTCGGCCCACCACTGGCGGAAGGTCTGCGGGGGCGGCTCCGGCAGGTCGCGGCTGGCCGTCCAGTCGGAGAGCGGCGGTGGCAGGCCACGTCCGCGCCGACCGGCGAGCCGGCTCAGCTGCGCGGCGCGCTGCGCGGCCGCGTACAGGGCAGGGTGGTCCATCGTGTACGCGGCAGCCGCCATCGTCGCCGCCTCCGCACGCGGGTGGGGTGCCTGGCCGCGCAGGTGGACCAGGATGGACGGAATGTCGATCATCACGGGGCAGGCGTCGTAGCAGGCACCGCAGAGCGTCGACGCGTACGGCAGGGAGGCATTGTCCGCGACGCCGGTGAGCTGCGGGGAGAGCACCGCCCCGATCGGTCCCGGATAGACCGATCCGTACGCGTGCCCGCCGGTGCGTTCGTATACCGGGCAGACGTTGAGGCAGGCGGAGCAGCGGATACAGTGCAGCGCCTGCCGTCCGACCGGGTCGGCGAGCACGGCGCTGCGGCCGTTGTCCAGCAGCACCAGGTGGAACGACTGCGGCCCGTCGCCCGGGGTGACACCGGTCCACATCGAGGTGTACGGGTTCATTCGTTCACCGGTCGAGGCCCGGGGCAGCAACTGGAGGAAGACTTCCAGATCGCGCCAGGTCGGCACGACCTTCTCGATGCCCATGACGGTGATCAGAGTCTCCGGCAGCGTCAGGCACATCCGCCCGTTGCCCTCGGACTCGACCACCGCGAGCGTCCCGGTCTCGGCGACGGCGAAGTTGGCTCCGGACACCGCCACCCGGGTGCTCAGGAACGTCTCCCGAAGGTGCCGGCGTGCGGCGGCGGCCAGGGCCGCGGGCTCGTCGGTGAGCGTCGGGTCGACGCCCGGCATCGCCCGGAGGAAGATCTCCCGGATCTCCGCCCGGTTGCGGTGGATCGCCGGTACCAGAATGTGGCTCGGTCGGTCGTCGCCGAGCTGCACGATCAACTCGGCGAGGTCGGTCTCGACCGGCTCGATTCCGGCATCGGTCAGGGCCTCGTTGAGGCCGATCTCCTGGGTGACCATCGACTTGACCTTCATCACCCGGTCGGCGCCGGCCGCCTGGGCCAGCTCGGTGACGATGCGGTTTGCCGCTACCGCGTCGGCGGCCCAGTGCACCGTTCCGCCGGCTCTGATGACCGCCGCCTCGAGTTGCTCCAGCAGCTCGGGAAGGCGAGCCATCGTGTCGGCCTTGATCGCCCGCCCGGCGGCCCGCAGCTGCGGCCAGTCCGGCAGCTCGCCGATGACCGCGGCCGACTTCCCGCGGATCGTGCTGGTGGCGTGACCGACGTTGCGGCGTAGCTGGGCGTCGGAGAGCGCCCGCCGGGCGGCGACCGGGAACGGCTCGGTGCCGCGCAGGTGGCCGACACCGGGCGGGGCGGTGGCGGGCATGCCGAGAAAGGACCGGGTCATCTCGTGCCTCCGGGGGCCGGCGTGGCATCCGGCTCGCCGGCCGGGTCGACTTCGGTGCTGGCCAGGATCTCGGCCAGGTGGACGGTCCGGACGCCGGCGCGCAGCCGGGACAGGCCGCCGCCAATGTGCATCAGACAGGAGGCGTCCCCGGCGGTGCAGACGTCCGCCCGCGTGGCCAGCACGTTGCGCATCTTGTCCGCAAGCATCGCCGTCGAGGTGTCCGCGTTCTTCACCGCGAACGTGCCACCGAAGCCGCAGCACTGCTCCGCCTGCGGCAACTCCACCAGATCCAGCCCGCGTACCGCACGCAGCAGTCGAAGCGGCCGGTCGCCCACCCGCAACATCCGCAGCGAGTGGCAGGTCGGGTGGTACGTCACCCGGTGCGGGTAGTAGGCCTGCACGTCGGTGACTCCGAGGACGTCGACGAGGAACTCGGACAACTCGTACGTGCGGCCGGCGACCTCCTCGGCTCGGCTGGCCAGCCGTTCGTCAGCCGCCCGCCGGGCCACCATGGCGTGCTGGTGCCGGACGGAGCCGACGCACGAACCGGAGGGGGCCACCACCACGTCGTACGGCGCGAAGGTGCGTACATGTCGGCGGACCAGCCGTAGCGCGTCGTCCGGGTAGCCGGTGTTGACGTGCATCTGGCCGCAGCAGGTCTGCCCCTCGGGAAAGACGACCTCGTGGCCGAGGCGCTCCAGCAGCCGCACCGTCGCCACCGCCGCCTGCGGGAACAAGGTGTCGGCGAGGCAGGTCACGAAGAGCGCGACGCGCATCCTCAACCACCCATCCGTTTCTCAGCGGCTGTCCAGGCCGCCCGATCGCCCTGTGGCTCGTACCGGACGAGTTGCTGGGTTTCGCGCAGCAGGGCCCGCAGCGCCGGTAGGTCGCCGTGGACGGCGCCGGCCACGCGAGCCTGTATCAGGATGTTACCGAGTGCGGTGGCCTCGACCGGCCCGGCGATCACCGGCAGTCCGCAGGCGTCGGCGGTGAGCTGGCAGAGCAGGGCGTTGCGCGAGCCGCCACCGACCACATGCACGGCGTCGACCGCCCGGCCGGACAGCTCCTGGGCCTGCCGGACGACTCGCCGGTGGGCCAGCGCCAGGCTGTCGAGAATGCAGCGGACCGTGGCGGCCCGGCTCTCCGGCACCGGCTCGCCGGCCCGCCGGCAGGCGTCGGCGAGCCGTGCCGGCATGTCGCCGGGCGGCAGGAACACCGGGTCGTCCGGGTCGACGATGGACCGGAAGGCCGGTTCGCCGGCCGCCTGCCGTAGCAGACCCGGCAGGTCGGTGCTGTTCCAGCTGCGCAGTGACTCCTGTAGCAACCACAGGCCCATCACGTTGCGCAGGTAGCGGATCGTGCCGTCGACACCTGTCTCGTTTGTGAAGTTGGCCTGCCGACTCGCCTCGGTCAGCACCGGCGCGTCGAGTTCGACGCCCGCCAGGGACCAGGTGCCGCAGGAGATGTAGGCGAAACGCTCGCCGGTCGCCGGGACGCCGACGACAGCGGAGGCGGTGTCGTGCGAACCGACCGCCACCACCTCCGGCGTGCCGGGCAGCGCCAGGTCGGGCCGGACCGGCCCGATCCGGGTGCCCGGTGGGTGCAGCGGCGGGAACAGGCCGGCAGGAATGCCGGCCTCGGCCATCAGGTCGGTGGCCCAGGCGCGCCGGCGCAGGTCGTACAGCTGGGTCGTCGAGGCGTTGGTGATCTCCGCACCGAGCCGGCCGGTGAGCCAGTAGGTGATCAGGTCCGGGATCAGCAGCAGCCGGTCGGCGATGTCGAACTGTGGTGTGCCGGCCGCCGCGACCAACTGGTAGAGGGTGTTGAACGGCAGCTGCTGCAACCCGGTGGCGGCGTACAGGCGTTCCTCTCCCACCTGCTCGGCCACCCGCGCGGCGACCCCGTCGGTGCGCGGGTCGCGGTAGTGCACCGGGTTGCCCAGCAGCGTCCCGGAGGCATCGAGCAGACCGTAGTCGACGGCCCAGGAGTCGATGCCGATGCTGGTCACCGGCTCGGCGGCCCGTAGCCCGTCGAGGACGCCGCGCCACAGGCCGAGGATGTCCCAGTGCAGGGTGCCACCGACGCGTACCGGCTGGTTGGGAAACCGGTGCGCCTCGGTGAGTTCCACCCGGCCCGCCCCGACGCGGCCGACCATGACCCGGCCGCTTGACGCGCCGAGGTCGACCGCCGCGACATCGACGATGGCGTTCACCGGAGGAAGGCCGCCGCGACGCCGGCATCCACCGGGATGTGCAGCCCCGTGGTGTGCGACAGCTCGCCGCCGGTGAGGACGAAAACGGCGTTCGCGATGTGTTCCGGCAGCACCTCCCGCTTGAGCAGGGTGCGCTGCGCGTAGAACTCGCCGAGCTGCTCCTCCGGCACTCCGTAGACGGCGGCGCGTTGGGCACCCCAGCCGCCGGCGAAGATGCCGGAGCCGCGGACCACGCCGTCGGGGTTGATGCCGTTGACCCGGATGCCATGGCCGCCCAACTCGGCGGCGAGCAGCCGGACCTGGTGGGCCTGGTCGGCCTTTGCCGCACCGTACGCCACGTTGTTCGGGCCGGCGAAGAGTGAGTTCTTGCTGGAGATGTAGACGATGTCGCCGCCCATGCCCTGGTCGATGAGCACCCGGGCGGCCTCGCGCGAGACCAGGAAGGAGCCCTTGGCCATCACGTCGTGCTGGATGTCCCAGTCCGCCTCGGTGGTGTCCAGCAGGGATTTCGACAGCGACAGCCCGGCGTTGTTGACCACGAGGTCCAGACCGCCGTAGGCCAGCACCGCCGCGCGGACGGCGTCCGTCACGGCCGCGGCGTCGGTGACGTCGACCGGTACGGCCACCGCGACGTCCGGGCCGCCCAGTTCGCCGGCGACCCGCTCGGCGGCGGCGGCGTCCCGGTCGGTGACGACCACGCAGGCGCCCTCGGCGGCGAGCCGGTGGGCGATGGCCCGGCCGATGCCGGAGCCGGCCCCGGTGACCAGGGCGATCCGGGTGGCGAGCGGCTTCGGCTTCGGCATCCGCGCGAGCTTGGCCTCCTCGAGCGCCCAGTACTCGATCCGGAACTTCTCCGCCTCGTCGATCGGCGTGTACGTCGACACGGACTCCGCGCCGCGCATGACGTTTATCGCGTTGACGTAGAACTCACCGGCGACCCGGGCGGTCTGCTTGTTCGCGCCATAGCTGAACATGCCGACACCGGGTACGAGGACGATCGCCGGATCGGCGCCGCGCATCGGCGGGCTGTCCGGGCTCGCGTGCCGCTCGTAGTAGGCGCGGTAGTCGTCGCGGTAGGCGGCGTGCAACTCCTTGAGCCGCGCGACGGTCTCCTCGATCGGCGCCGACGGCGGCAGATCGAGCACCATCGGGCGGACCTTGGTGCGCAGGAAGTGGTCCGGGCAGGAGGTGCCGAGCGCCGAGAGTGCCGGGTGCCGCTCGCGGGCCACGAAGTCGAGCACCACGTCGCTGTCGGTGAAGTGCCCGACCTGCGGCCGGTCGGTGGAGGCCAGCCCGCGCAGCACCGGCGCCAGCGCGGCGGCGCGGGCGCGCCGCTGAGCCGGCGGCAGCGGCTCGTAGCCGGCGACCATCGGGCCGAACGGCTCGGGCCGGCCCCGCTCGTCGAGGTACGCCTGGGCGGCGCGGATGATCTCCAGAGAGTTGCGCTCGCACTCGTCGCTGGTGGTGCCCCACGCGGTGATGCCGTGGCCGCCCAGGATGACGCCGATCGCCTGCGGGTTGGCCTTCGCGACGGCGGCGATGTCGAGGCCGAGCTGGAAGCCGGGCCGCCGCCACGGCACCCAGAGCACCCGGTCGCCGAAGATCTCCTTTGTGAGTTCGGGTCCGTCGGCGGCGGTGGCGAGGGCGATGCCGGCGTCGGGGTGCAGGTGGTCGACGTGTGCGGCGTCGACCAGCCCGTGCATGGCGGTGTCGATCGACGGGGCCGCACCGCCGCGCCCGTGCAGGCAGTAGTCGAAGGCGGCGACCATCTCGTCCTCCCGGTCGACGCCCGGATAGACGTCGACCAGGGCGCGCAGCCGGTCGAGCCGCAGCACCGCCAGCCCGGCCTCGGTGAGGGTGCCCAGGTCGCCGCCGGAGCCCTTGACCCACAGCAGCTCCACCGGGCCGCCGGTCACCGGGTCGGTTGTCTCGCCCTTGGCGGAGGTGTTGCCGCCGGCGTAGTTGGTAGTGGTCGGGTCGGCGCCGAGCCGGTTGCTGCGGGCCACGAGTGCCTGAACCTGCGAGTGCATCGTCTCTCGTCCTCTGTCTGCGTTTCTCGGATGGCGCTCAGGCGCCCCAGCCGGCCTGCTGGCCGCCGGCCCGTTCGGCGCGGATCTTCTCGAAGTAGCCGGAGCGCGCGTACGCGGCCATCGGGTCGGGGTCGAGGCCCAGGTCGGCGCGCAGCTCCGCGAGCAGCGGTCGCACGTCGGTGTGGTACGCGTCCATCAGGACCGCGTTCGCGCCGAGCACGTCACCGGCCCGCTGCGCGGTGGCGAGTGCGTCGGCGTCGACGAGCAGGGCCTTGGCGGTGGCCTCCTGCACGTTGAGCACTGAGCGGATGATTGCGGGGATCTTCGACTCGATGTTGTGGCACTGGTCGAGCATGAAGGCGATGCCGGCCTCCGGGCGCAGGGCGTCGCCGCGGACGATCTCGTACATGATGCGGAACAGTTGGAACGGGTCCGCGGAACCGACCATCAGGTCGTCGTCGGCGTAGAAGCGGGAGTTGAAGTCGAAGGCGCCGAGCTTTCCCGCCCGCAACAGGAACGCCACGATGAACTCGATGTTGGTGCCGGGCGCGTGGTGCCCGGTGTCGATGACGACCTGCGCCTTGGGCCCGAGTTCCAGGCAGTGCGCGTACGCGGTGCCCCAGTCGGGCACGTCGGTGGTGTAGAAGGCCGGCTCGAACAGCTTGTACTCGAGCAGCATCCGCTGGTCGTCGCCGAGCCGGTCGTAGGTCTCCCGCAGGGCGGCGGCGAGCCGGTCCTGCCGGGTTCGGATGTCGTCCTGGCCCGGGTAGTTGGTGCCGTCGGAGAACCAGAGCTTGAGGTCCCGGGAGCCGGTGCGGTCCATGATGTCCACGCACTCGAGCAGGTGGTCCACCGCCTTGCGCCGCACGCCCGGGTCGGGGTTGGTGACGCTGCCGAGCCTGTAGTCGTTGTCCTGGAAGACGTTGGCGTTGATCGCGCCGAGGGCCACGCCCTGGTCGGCGGCGTACCGGGCCAGGCCGGCGTAGTTGTCCACCCGGTCCCACGGGATGTGCAGCGCGACGGTCGGGGCCACCCCGGTGAGGCGGTGCACCACGGCCGCGTCGGCGATCTTCTCGTACGGGTTGCGCGGGACGCCCTCCTGCGGGAAGACCTTGAACCGGGTGCCGGAATTGGCGTACGCCCACGACGGAGTCTCGATGCGCTGCGCGCGCAGCGCCTGCCTGACCTGGTCGCGGGTGGCGGCGCGCTGCCCGGCGGTGTCGGGACTCATCCGACCTCCCTCTGAATCGTTTCACAAGGACCTGGCTTAGGACGTTAGGGCGAGCACTTCGGGGTAGTCAAGGATTTCACCGACATTGCTCCCTGATTTCCGGGTGGCGACACGCCCTGGTCGCGCCGGAGAACCTCGGCTCTGCGTGAAACGTTTTAAAGCGGGGTAGACTCCCTCGACTCCGGCCGGCCGTGTGCCGACGCCGGAGCCGCACCGGATCGGCGAGGGAGCGATGGCAGCGGCAAGCATCAAGGACGTGGCCCGGCACGCCGGGGTGTCCCTGGGCACGGTGAGCAACGTGCTCAACCGGCCGGACAGCGTCACCGCGGCCACCCGGCAGCGGGTGCTCGACGCCATCGCCGAACTCGGCTACGTACGCAACGACTCCGCCCGACAGCTACGCGCCGGTCGGAGCCGCACCGTCGCCATCGTCGTCCTCGACGTGGCCAACCCCTTCTTCACCGACGTGGTCCGCGGCGCGGAGCAGGTGGTCGAGGAGGCGGGCGCCATGCTCGTGGTCTGCAACAGCGGCGAGGACAGCGCCCGGGAACGCCGGCACCTTGAGCTACTTGAGGAGCAGCGGGTCCGGGGTGTGCTCATCACACCGGTCGGCCACGGTCGCCAGCCCGACCTCGACCGGCTGCACCAACGGGGCATTCCGGTGGTGCTCGTCGATCGGAGGTCCGGCCGGGCCAGCCGCTGCTCGGTCGCGGTGGACGACGTACTGGGCGGCCGGCTCGCCATGGAGCACCTGCTGGACCAGGGCCACCGCCGGATCGCGTACCTGGGCGGACCGTTCTCGACGCAGCAGGTGGCCGACCGGCATGCCGGAGCGGCGGCGGCACTTGCGGACCGCGACAGCGCCGCCGAACTGCGGGTGGCGGCCACCACCACCCTGACGGTGGCAGCCGGCCGGCACGCCGCCGAGGAACTGATCTGCCTACCTGCCCGGCAGCGGCCGACCGCCGTGTTCTGCGCCAACGACCTGCTCGCGCTCGGTGTGTTGCAGGAGTTGACCGGCCGTGGGCTGCGGGTGCCCGACGATGTGGCGATCGTCGGCTACGACGACATCGAGTTCGCCGGCGCGGCAGCGGTGCCGCTGTCATCGGTCCGGCAACCACGTGAGCAACTGGGGCGCACGGCGGCCCACCTGCTGCTCGAGGAGGCGGTGGCCGGTGAGGAACACCGGCACCGGCACGTGGTGTTCGAACCGGAACTCGTCGTCCGCCGATCGAGCGAACGTCCGTCGTACTGACCGGTGTCCGCCGGCCCGGTGCCGGCCGTGTCCCCGGGGAACCGGGACACGGCCGGCAAAGGCTCAGCGGGTCACGGTCACCGTGATCGGTGCGCTGACAGTGGTGCCTGCGGCGTTTGTGAACTCGACGACGTAGGTGTAGTCGCCGGGTGCCTTGCCGGTCACCGCAAGCGACGCCGCCTGTGCCTTCGGGGTGTTCGCGGTGAGCTCACCCTCGGCGGCGACGGTGCCGTTCTCCAGGAAGCGGTACGACGTCGCGTTGGTGCCCCACCACAGGTTGGCGGTGACCCGGTACGCGCCGTCGCGGTCGGTGTTGTCGTGGCTCAGCACCGGCTTGGCCGGCGTGGCCTTGGTGACCTTCACCGTCAGCGGCTTCGTCGTGGTGACGCCCTTCAGGTTTACCAGTTCGGCCGTGTAGACGTAGGTCCCGTTGGGTCGGCCGGTGATCGGGACGGCGACGGACTGCGCGCCGACACCGCGGTACGCCACCGTCCGGGACGCCACCAGCTCGCCGTTCTCGTACAGCCGCACGTGGCTGGCGTTCTGCCCCCACCAGAGGTTCATGGTGACGGTGTAGTTCCCGTCGCCCAGCCCGGTGTCCCAACCGTTGTCGTGCGACAGCACGCCCTTGCCGGGGACGGCGGGCGCGTCGTGGCGCAGCGAGATGTCGGCGACCGGGATCCGGCTGAGCTGCACGTCCTCCTTGTTCGTGCCGTAGGCGACGTAGAGGTCGTCCTGCCACACGATGCTCTTCGGGTAGCTGTAGCCGGCCGACTTGTACAGCCCCGGGTAACGGACGGTCGGAAGGTCCTCGGCGGTGCGCAGGTTGTAGGCCACGTCGAAGGTCTTCCCGTCGGCGCTCACCAGCACTGACAGCGGGTAGCGGTTGCGGGTGCCGGTGGGGTTGCCGACCAGGTACGACGTGCCGTCGGGCAGGTTGCCGGCGCTCTGCTTGGTACGGGAGTCCGGCACGTTCGTCACGACCGAGTCCGACCAGGTCTCGCCGTTGTCGGTGCTCACCGCGGCGAGCTTGCGGTAGGTGCCGCCGCCCTGGTCCCGGAAGACCATCACGATCGACCCGTCCGCCTGCTGGTACCAACTCGGTTCGAGTTCGCGGGCCATCCCGGCGTTGCTCGGCTGGTTGGTGAAATCGCCCTGCTTCCACCCGGAGACGCCGAGCGGGTCATCGGTGTAGTAGGGCTTGACGAACAGCCCCGGCTGTACGTGGAAGGCGGTCAGGATCCGCCCGTTCGGCAGCGCCTTGACGTCCTGCTCGATGATGCCGTTCACCGGCTCACCGTCGGCACCGAGCACCCGCTTCGGTTCGCTCCAGTTCACGCCGTCGGTGCTGGTCACGTACTCGGTGTAGCCACCGCGCGGAGTGAGGGCGCGCGGCCAGACGTTGAGGTACGCCACCAGGGTCTCGCCGTCGGTCCACCAGCCGCCGCTGGAGGTGTACCCGTCGGTGCGGGGCGCGGTCAGCGGGATCGGCTCCGACCAGTTCTTCCCGTCCTCGCTTGTGGCGTAGACGACGATGGTGTCGGGGGCGTCCTCGTCCCGCTCGGAGCTCTGCCACTGCGCGTACAGGCGGTTCTTGAACGGCATCAGCACGACGCCGTGGTTGTACTTGAGGTCGTCGTCGCCGGGGGCGAAGACGGTGATCGTCTCGGCGTTGGCGGCCCGCGGCAGGCCGACGGTGACGGGGTCGGTGGTGTCGACGAGTCCGTCGATCACCCGCAGCGGTGGTTCGGTGGCGGCGAAGGACGGAGCGGGAACTGCGGCCGTCGCGAGGACGGCCAGCGCGGTCAGGGTGGTGGTTCGTAGCGATGTCCGTAGGGCGGTACGGGCCATGATTGGTCTCCGTTGCTTTAAGGAACGGTTGACGTGGGCCGGCGGGGGCCAGCCCTCTGCCTGGTGCGAAGAAAAATCAGTGGAACCGGGGCAGGACCTCGGCCAGGTGGTGCAACTGCGCCGGGTCCGGCTCCGGGATCGGCATGCGGGAACGGCCGACCGGCCGGCCGGCGAGGCGGTGCACGGCGCGCATCCGCGTCGGTTCGCCGGCGATCGCGGCGACCGCCTCGTCGACGTCGTGTTGCAGGTGGGCGACCGCCTCGGTGTCGCCGCGTCGCAGCGCGGCCCGCATCTCGACGAAGGGTTTGGCGAACGCGGACGCCACCCCCGAGACGACCCCGTCGGCACCGGCGGCGACCGCCGCAACGAACTCGCGGTCGCTGCCGGTGTAGATGCGGAACTCCTCGGGCAGCCGCGCCCGGAACAGCGTGATCCGGTCGAGCGGCTCGCCGCTGACCTTCACCCCGACCACGTTCGGCAGCTGCGCGAGCCGGACGAGCAGGTCCACGTCCACCCGCACACCGGTACGCGCTTCGAACAGATAGAGATGCACGCCCAGCCCGTCGGCCTCGGTGCAGGCGTCGCGGAAGAACGCGAACACCTCGTCCGGCGGGGTCGGCAGGTAGAACGGGGTCAGGATGGCGATCTCGCGGGCACCGGCGGTCCGCGCGCCCTCGATGAGCTGCGACACCTCGTACCGGCTGGCCGCGCCGACGTGAATGATCACGCGCAGGTCGCGGAGTTCCGCCACGGCCAGCGCCGCGACCGCGTTGCGTTCGGGGATCGACAGGGCCGGGAACTCGCCGGTCGTGCCGAGGACGAGTGCCCCCTGGACTCCCGATCCCGCGACGTAGCGCAGGATCTCGCGGGTCCCGGCGATGTCCAGGGCGCCGTCGTCGCCGAACGACACGGGTACGGCGGTGATGATCTCAAGGGACGGAGTGCGCATCTGCTCTCTCGATGGGTGTCGGGCCGCTGGGACGGCCGGGTGCGGGGCGGAACGACCGGTCCCGCACCCGGGGCGAACGGTGGCGATGCGGGTTACGCGCCGAAGGCCTCGTCCATCGACTTCAGTACCTGTTCGGCCGTCGCCTGGCCGGAGAAGAGCTGCTGGACGCCCGTGAGGTGGGCGGCCTGGACCTTGGCGTTCGGCCAGCTCTGGTCCGGGAACGGGGCGGTGTTCCCGGCCTCGATGATGTCGATCGCCGCCTGGTTGACGGGGCTCGCGGTGATCGAGGTGCCCTGGAGGGCGGGAATGCCCGGCGCCGCGTCGAACCAGGCCTTGGTGCCCTCGGCCGAGGCGAGCCAGTCGACGAATTCGAGCCCGTTCTTCTTGTTCTTCGCCGCCTCGTTGACGGCGAAGCTCACGCCGATGCCCCGGGGGATGGGGTTCTTGCTGGCGTCGTCGTCACCCGGCAGCGGGAAGAAGCCGAACTCGGTGCCGGGCGGCGCGGTGGAGGCGATCTGCGGGTACGACGCGAGCACCTGCACGACGCCGACGGCGGCACCGGTGTTCACCAGGTTGTAGGAGGCGGTGACGTCGGTGCCCAGCGGCTGGTCGTTGAAGCAGCCCGACTCGTTCATTTCGAGGTACTTGGCGAACGCGTCCGTCCAGCCCGATTCGGCGAATTTCGCGTTGCCGGACGCCAGTTGGTCGTTGAAATCAGGGGTGTTGCCGTACACGGTCGAGGCGACGAGCGCGTAGGGGATCAACTGACCGACCCAGTCGGTCTGAATGCCCAGCGCGAATGCGACCTTGCCCTTGGCCTTCACGTCCCGGCAGTACTGAAGCAGTTCGGTGTACGTGGTCGGCGGTTGCAGGCCGAGATCGTCGAGCGTCTTGGTGTTGTAGATGGTGCCGATCGCGTCGAGCTTCGACGGCAGGCCGTACGTCTTGCCGTCGACCTTGAGCGTGTCGGCGGTGCCGGGCTCGACGTTGCCGACCCACGACCGATCCGAGAGGTCCGCCAGGTAACCGGCCTTCTGCAGGATGTCGATGGCACCGGGATTGCCGCTGCCGGCCCAGACCGTGAACACGTCGGGAGCGGTGCCCGACGACAGCTGGGTGCGGAGCGTGGTCTGGTACTGCGCGGTGTCGGCGACGGTGAGGTTGATCTCGAGGCCGGTCTTCTCCTTGTACGCCTCGATCACCGCCTCCATGGCCGTCTTGTTGTTCGAGGTGGTGGCGATGACGAGGGCGTTTGTCTCCTCGGTCGCGGAGGTGGACGAGTCGGACTGTCCACAGGCGCCGAGCGCCAGGGCCACCCCAGCGGCGCCGACGGCGGCGACGGCTCTGCGGTATTTCATGGTGGTTATACTCCGTCGGTGGAAGGGGGCGGGTGCCCCGGCGGTTGTTGGATCGGTGGTTATCGGATCGGCGTCATAGCGGGGATTTCAGCCGGAAAACGGAAGTGGTAGCTTCCGGATTCCAAGCGCAAAACGGTGTGTCCCCGTTGTTGTGCCAGCAAACTGATTCCTTCCGAGCGGGTTGCGGTCTCGCCTCCTTCCCTGATGCTGGTGGCCGAGGAAGCGGGAATGACGGCCTCTGCGGCGTCTCCCGGCGGGATTCGCAGGGTCCACTCCACCTCGGTGCCGTTGCGACGCCACGAGCTTTCGAGGCGTCCACGCGGTGTCTCGATCGCCCCGCGCGCCCAGTCGAGGGACGCGTTCAGCTGCGGGGCGAGCCGGATGTGCTGGTAGCCGGCGGAGTCGGCTGCCTGGGTGATGCCCAGGATCCCGGTGAACAGCCATTCGCCGACCGCGCCGAGCGAGTAGTGGTTGAAGCTGTTCATCCGTGGTGACTGGAAGCCACGCTCGGGAGTCCAGCCGTCCCACCGTTCCCAGATCGTCGTCGCGCCGTTCCGGACCGAGAAGAGCCAGGACGGATAGCGATCATTGGTGACGAGCGCGTACGCGAGGTCGGACCGACCGATCGAGGTGAGCACCGGGCACAGCAGTCCGACCGTGACGAATCCGGTGGTGAGCGAGACGCCGCGCCGTTCGATCGCGGTGACCAGCCGCTCGGCCACCCGGTCCCGGTCCTGGGAAGCGCAGAGCTCGAACGCGAGCGTCAACAGGTAGCCGCCCTGAGTGTCGCCGTGCACCCGACCGTCGGGGGCGACGAACTCCGCCCGGTACGCGCGGCGGATGCGCTCTGCGAGGTCGGCCAACTCCGTCGCTTCCGGTCGACCCAGCACGGCGAGGCTGCGGGCGGTGAGTTCGGCGCTGTGCGCGAAGTAGGCGGTGGCCAGCAGATCCTTGGGAGTTTCCTCGCCCAGTTGCAGCCAGTCGCCGTAGTTGTTGCCGACCCGGTCGCGCCAGATCAGGTCGGGGTTGTGCCGCTCGACGTGGCGGACCCAACGGATCATCGAGTCCGCGGCGTCGTGCAGCAGGGTGGCGTCGCCGGTGGCACGGTGAAGGTGCCAGGGGATCGTCACTCCGCCGTCGCCCCAGGCGGGGGCACCCTCCCGCAGATGGATGAGGTGCGGGGCGATGTCGGGGAAGGCCCCGTCGGCGGACTGGGCACCGCGTACGTCCCGCAGCCACCGCCCGAGCAGCGGCGCCACGTCCGCGAAGAGCAGGGCGGTCGGCGTGAAGACCTGCGCGTCGGCGAGCCAACCCAACCGCTCGTCGCGCTGCGGGCAGTCCGTAGGGATGGACACGAAGTTGCCGCGCAGGCTCCACGAGATGTTCGAGGCGAGCGCGTTCAGGTCGGCGCTGGAGGTCTCGAACTCGCCGTGCAGGTCGAATGCGTTGTGCAGGACGACCGCTTCGACGTCCTCCGGGGCGAGGTCACCGGCGATGCCGCTGACCTCGACGAAGCGGAACCCGTGGAGGGTGAACCGCGGCTCGAACACCTGGTGGGGTGAGCCGTCGGTCCAGAACACGTCGACCGGTTCGGCGGTGCGCAGGTTCGCGGTGTAGAGATCGCCGTGCTCGTCCAGCACCTCGGCGTGGGTGAGCTGCACGCGTGTGCCCGGTGGCTGGTCGCGCAGGGTCAGCGCGACCCGGCCGACGAGGTTCTGTCCGAAGTCGACGACGTGTCGTCCAGCGCCGCGGGCGGTGACCCGGACCGCCGCCACCCGCTCGGTCGCCCGCACCGCCGGGTCGACCTCCGGCACGAGCAGCGACGTGTCCCGGGACACGGTCACCGCCTCGGACCAGGCGGAGGTGTCGTGTCCGGGCAGCTGCCAACCGGGCTCGGCGCGGCGGGAATCCTCGTACTGACCCATCAGCAGGTCGGCGTAGAGGATGTCGCTGGGCGACTCACGCCACTCGTCGTCGCTGGCGACGACCCGTCGAGAGCCGTCCGCGCCGTCCAGCACCAACTGGACGAGCAGCGCCGGCTCGGTGCCGTAGTGCTGGGCCTGGTGACGTCGGTCGGTGCCGATGAACCCGACGTACCAGCCGTCGCCGAGCAGCGCCGCGACCGTGTTGGCTCCGGGTCGGAGCAGGTCGGTCACGTCCCAGCTCTGGTACGTGATCCGCTGCCGGTACTCGGTCCAGCCGGGCACGAGTTCGTCGTGGCCGACCCGCCGGCCGTTGACGTACAGGCGGTAGATGCCCTTGGCCGAGGCGTGCACCCGAGCCGACGCGGGCGGGGCGGCGAGGTCGAAGCGGCGCACGAACCGGCGTACCGGTTGCAGTTTGTTCACCGTGTAGCTGATGTCGGTGTCCTGCGGCGGCGAGGCGACCTGGCGGTACACGGGATTGCGGGCGATCCACGCGGCCCGCCAGTCGCCGGCGTGGACGATGCCGGTGCCGAACCGCGCGTCGGTGCGGGTCCGGGCGCCGAGGTCGTCGACGACCTCCAACTCCCACTCGTACGCCGCCGACGACACCAACGGCGCTCCGTCGTAGCGGACGCCAACGGTAAGCGCCGACCCGACGTCACCGGAGTCCCACACGGTCGCCCGTCCGCCGGTGGCCAGGAGGTGGTGCACGCGGATGCGGTACGCGCGTTGACCCGCGCCGCGCCGCGGCGACTCCAGCCGCCAGGAGAAGGCGGGCGCGTCGACCACCCCGAGCGGTTCGTCCTGCCCGTTCACCCGCAGCGCGTACGCCCGCATGCCGCTCATCCCTTCAGCCCGCCGGCGAAGCCACGGATGATCTGGCGCTGCATGAGGAAGTAGACGGCCAGCACCGGCAGGATGCTGATGACCAGGCCCGCGAACACGATCGGCCAGTCGGAGACGAACTGCCCGACGAAGGCGTACAGGGCGACGGTCACCGTCTGCTGCGGGGTCCCGCTGAGGTACAGCAGCGGAACGAGGAAGTCGTTCCACACGTTGATCGTGTTGAGGATGATGACCGTACCGGTGACCGGACGCAGCAGCGGGAAGACCACGCTGCGGAAGGTGCGCACCGCACCGCCGCCGTCGATTGCCGCCGCCTCCTCGAACTCCTTCGGCAGCGCCCGCAGGAAGCCGGTGTAGAGGAACACGGAGAACGGCACCTGCGCGCCGCTGTAGAAGATCACCAGCGCCCACAGCGAGCCGAGCAGTCCGAGGTCACGCATGCTCTGGTACAGCGGGATGAGCGCGACCTGGAACGGCACCAGCATCCCGCCGATCACCAGCCAGAACATGCCCGTGGAGAGTCGTGAGGTGATCCGGGCGAGCGGGTAGGCGGCCATCGACGAGATGATCACGATGGTGCAGACGCTCGCCACCGTGACGATCGCGCTGTTGAGCAGGGCGCTGCCCAGACCGGCCTGCTGCCAGGCGGCGGCGTAGTTGCTAAGCGTCGGCGAGGTCGGGGGCACCAGCGGCGAGGAGACGTCGTTGCCCGGTCGCAGGGAGAGGTTCACCAGGATGTAGAGCGGGAAGGCGAAGACCACGGCGACGCCGAACAGCAGGACCTCGCGGAGGAAACTGCGTTTGGTGTAGCGGAACATCAGTCGGCGTCCTTCCGGCTGGAGAGCCTGTACTGCGCCACGGAGAAGAGCCCGACGACGGCGGCCAGCACCAGGGCGAGGGCGATGCCGTAACCGAACTCGTCGAACTGGAATGCCGACTTGTACAGCAACGTCGAGAGCGTTTCGGTGGCCCCGCCCGGCCCACCGCCGGTCAGGACGTAGACCTCGGTGAACATCTTCAGTCCGCCGATGATGGTCAGTACCACGTTGATGGTCGTGGCGGGTGCCAGCAGCGGCCAGGTGACGGAGCGGAACCGGCGCCACACACCGGCGCCGTCCACGGCCGCAGCCTCGTGCAGTTCCTGCGGCACGCCCTGCAGGCCGGCCAGGTAGATCACCATCGAGTAGCCGGCGTGCTGCCAGACCACCACCATGACGACGGAGATCGCCGCCCAGGTGGGATCGCCGAGCCAGTTCTGGCTGAACGTACCGAGCCCGACCGTGTGTAGCGCGCTGTCCACGGCGCCGTCGGGGGCAAGCATGAACTTCCACAGGTACGCCACCACGACGGGTGTGACGACGACGGGAGCGAAGAACACGACGCGCAGGAAGTTGCGCGACTTCAGACCGGTGTTCACGCCGAGCGCGAGCAGTAGCCCGATGCCGTTCTGGAGGATCGTGATGGCACCCGCGAAGATGAGGGTCATCTTCAGGGCGTTGAGTGAGCTCTCCGTCGTGAAGATGCGTACGAAGTTGTCGAAGCCGACATAGTCATAGTTGCGCGACAGCCCGTCCCAGTTGGTCAGGGCGAGCTGGCCACCGCGCACTGTCGGCACGACGACCGCGAAGCCGTAGAAGGCGAGCGCGGGCACGGTGAACCAGAGCAGCCCGCGGGAGAGCGCGGCGGGACTGCGCCGACCGCGATTGCGACCTTGGCGCACCGCACCGGCCGGTGCCTCGCGGACCGGCGGCGCCTCGCGAGTCGGCGGCGCCTCGGCCGGTGTGCCGGTCATGCCGGTGTCCGCTCGGCCCGACCGCCATGAATCAGCCCGGCCGCGAGCATGGCGTGTGACATCCGTTCGAGCGCGCCGCGCAGATGCTCGCGCATCTCGGCCGCCAGGACCACCGGATCGCCCGCGACGATGAGGTCGAGCAGGAGCCCGTGATCGTTGGCGGACGGGTGCAGGTCGATGTCCTCCTCCACGGTGAGCTGCATCAGGCTCGCGAACACCGGCTCGTAGTCACCCCAGACGTTTGCGAGGCGCCGGTTGCCGCCCATCTGGTAGAGCAGCGCGTGAAAGCGCAGGTCCGCCTTGGCGAACTCGGCGGCGGAGGAGCGGTCGGCTGCGGCGACCATCTCGCCGACAATGTCGCGGCCGGCCTGGATCTGCTCAGGCGTCGCGAGCTCGATGGCGCGGGTCACGGCCACCACCTCGATCGCCTCGCGCAGCTCGTACAGATCCTCGATGTCGCGCTGGCTCAGCCCGGCTACGAAGTAGCCCCGCCGCCGGGACTCGACCAACCCCTGGGACTCGAGTTGGCGCAGGGCGTCCCGGACCGGCCCCCGGCTGACGTCGTACTGCGAGGCCAGCGCGTCCTCGACGAGATGGGTCCCGGGCTGCACCGCGCGCCGGACGATCTGGTCCCGAATGACCTCGGCGAGCTGGGCGCCCAGCGCCGGCGCTCGGGTCGGCCTGTGCGACGTGACCACTGTGTCTACCTCTCCGTGAACCGTTAACGATGGACCGTAAACGGTTGACACATGCTGGTCAAGAGCCCGAAACAATAGCCGTTCTGTCGGATCTGAAGGTGATATATCCGCATTTAGGTCCCGACGACCGGTCAACTCGGCCTGGTGGCCCTGTCGACCGGTCTGCTCCCGGCCGTCTTCGATCAATCGGTCGGGGACCCCGAGCAGACGTCGTTACGCCATGCCCAGGCCGCGATCTCGACCCGGTTGCGGGCGGAAAGTTTGCGTTGCACGTTGGCCAGATGTGTCTTGACCGTCGACAGCGTCACGTAGAGCCGTCCGGCGATCTCGTCGTTGGTGTGCCCGTGCGCCACCAGTCGGACCACCGCGAGCTCGCGTTCGGTGAGCGGCTCCGTGGGTGGCATCTCCACCGCCTCCTGCTCGCCGTCGCGGCGGGGAGCGAGGTGAGCCAACAGGCGTACGGTCACAGCCGGCGAGATCAGCGTGGTTCCTGCGGCGGCTGCCCGTACCGCCTCCACCAGCAGGTTGGGCGACGTGTCCTTGAGCAGGAATCCGCAGGCGCCGTTGCGTAGCGCCCGGTACACGTACTCGTCGAGGTCGAAGGTCGTGACGATGAGGACGTTCAGCGGGTTCCGGACGGCCGGACCGGCCAGCAGCCGGGTCGCTTCGAGGCCGTCGAGTTTCGGCATCCGGATGTCGAGCAGGCACACGTCGGGACGTAGCCGGCGGGCCTGGTCCACGGCGGTCTCACCGTCTGCCGCCTCGGCCACCACCTCGATGTCCGGCTGGGTGTTCAGGATCATGCGGAAAGCCGTACGGATCATGTCCTGGTCGTCGGCGAGCAGCAGCCGGATCGTCATCGGAGTTTCCGCCCGGCTGCTCCGGCCACCGGCTGGCGCAGCCCCGACCGCCATCGAGCGGCCGGGGGCCGGTCGGTGATCGGCAGAGCCGCGGTGACCTGCCAGCCGGATGCGACAGGCCCGGCCGAGAGTTCGCCACCTGCGGCCCGTACCCGCTCGCTGAGCCCGGTCAGGCCGAAGCCGCCGGCCGGCAGGGGCGACCCGGCCGGCCTGCCGTCGTTGCGGACCGACACCTCGGCGAGATCGGGCAGATCGGGGTGGCACCGGATTCGGATGTCGATCCTTGTCGTCCCGCTGGAGTGGCGCAGCACGTTTGTCAGTGCCTCCAGAACGGTGTGGTGCGCCGCGTCGAGGCTGGCCGGGGGCCACGGCCGGTGGGACAGTGCCTCGTCGACCGAGATCGTCGGCGGAGGGTGTCCGGGCGTCAGGGTGCCGACGACCGCGGTCAGCATCTCGTCGAGGTTGGCGTGCACCGGCGCGGTTGCGGGTGTCTCGTCGCGCAGGATGCCGACGAGTTTACGCATCGAGGTGAGGGCCTGGCCGCCGGCCTGCTCGACGCCGGCCAGCAAGGTGTCCAGATCCTTGGGCGAGGGCGCGGTGCCCGCGCCCGTGACGAACCGGATGGCCTGGGTCTGCGCCACGATCGCGGTCACGTGATGGGCGACGTAGTCGTGCAGGTCGCGGGCGTGGTCCATGCGTTCCGCCTGCCGGGCCAGCCGGTCGAGGTCGACCCGGCGGCGCTCCAGCAGGCGCAGGTACAGGCCGAGCAGGGCCAGGAACAGCACCCAGGCGGTCAGCACAGCGGCTACCAGGCCACCGTCCTGCGACATCATTGACGCGTTGACCGGATGGAGCAGGACCCGGATCGGCAGCAGTCCGATCGCGAGGACCGTCAGCACGGCCGGACCCGCCGCGCGCCGGATCGGATGCTGCATGACCACCCGGATCGCCGCCACCGAGAGCACTGTGAACTCCACGATGCCGAACGTGTGCTCCGGGCGCAGCGCCGGCACCAGCCCGAAGGTGACCGAAACCGCGAGCGACGCCGTCGCGGCCACGGCGACCGCGACCGGGCGGGCCTCGGCCAGCAGCACCACGGCGACCGCGAGCAGCCCGCTGACGATCAGGCAGAGCTTGGCGGGCAGGGTGGGGCCGTCCAGCCCCTCGATGACGACGAGGGTCGCCGCAACGGCGGCGAGTAGCCCCACCATCACCCGCTGCCACCGGGGTCCCGGAAAGATAATCAGCACGGAAGGCCACGGTACGACACAGGCAGCCGGGCGGCGTAGTTCTTTCGGCCGAGTCCCCGCAGTGCCGCTCGGTAACCCGGCTGAGGTGTACCGCCGCCCCACCGTCGCACGATCGAAGCCGCACCGGACCGACGAGCGGAGGACGACCGTGGCGACGACAGTGCAGGCAGTGGGCCTGCGAGTGAGAACCGGCCGGTACCTGGCCGTCGACGGCATCGACCTGGATCTGGGTCCTGGCGTCCATGGCCTGCTCGGCCCGAACGGCGCCGGCAAGACCACCCTGATCCGCGCGCTGGCGACCGTGCTGCGCCCACACGACGGCCGGCTCCGGTTGCTCGGGCAGCCGATCGAAGGGCGGCCCGACCTGCGTGCGGTACGGCGGGGCCTGGGCTACCTGCCCCAGGAATTCGGCTACTACCCGCGATTCACCGTGTCCGAGTTCGTGGAGTACCTGGCCTGGACCAAGGACGTGCCCGGCAACAGGCGCCGCCGTGCCGTGCGCAACGCGATCGAGCGGGTGGGTCTGGCCGACCGGGCGGGCTCACGAATGAAAGACCTCTCCGGTGGCATGCTGCGGCGGGCCGGCATCGCACAGGCGATCGTCAACGAGCCGGAACTGCTGCTGCTCGACGAGCCGACCGTGGGCCTCGACCCGCAGCAGCGGGTCGACTTCCGGGCACTGCTGCGCGACCTCGGCGAACGCTCCTGTGTCGTCGTCTCGACCCACCTCGTCGAGGACGTGGCTGCCGCCTGCTCGAGCGTCGTGCTGACCGACGCCGGCCGGATCGTGATCCACGGCACGCCGGACGACATCGCGGCAGCCGGCGGTACCGGCGATGCCGGGGACAGCCCGATCGAACGTGGCTACTCGGCACTCATCGCGCGACACCGTGCCGAACTGGCGGTGGCGCCGTGAACCGCATCCTCCGAATCGAGCTGCGCCGTTGCGGCGCACTTCTCGCTGGGACCGGGACAGCCGCGATCGGCGTGGCGGGGCTCTACGTGCTCGCGCTCACCGGGCAAACCGACCTGTGGGACCAGCAGTGGCACATCCTCGCCACCTTCCAGCGCATCATGCTGGTGGTCCTCTGGCCGCTGGCGCTGGCGGCCGGTGCCTGGCAGGCCGGCCGGGACCGGCGCAACCGGGTCGAGGAACTGCTCGGCACCACACCGGCTCCCCGATGGCAGCGGATGCGGCCGTCCGCCGTGGTCACGGCGCTCAGTCTCGCTGCCGGCTACCTGCTCGTGCTGGCTGGCGGGGCACCGAAGGTCGCGACCGCCGCCGGCTACCCGGGTAGCAGTTGGCCGGCGGTGACGCTTGTCGGCGTACTGGCCCTGGTCGCTGCGGGCTGGCTCGGCCTCGGCGTGGGCCGGCTGCTGCCGTACGCGTACACTCCTGCGGTTCTGGGTGTGGGCGGTCTCGCCGCACTCCTCGCGGCGATCGAGGCGACCAGGCCCAGCGAGGTCACGGATCCCGGTGCGGCTTTGCTGCTGCCCTTCTTCACCAGCTCGATCTCCGAGTTCGAGATGGTCGCCGGCTCCGTGAGTACGGGCCAGGCCTGGTGGTTCGGTGGGTTGGCCCTCGGCGGGCTGGTGCTGTACCTCGCGACGAACCCGCTGGCACGACTGCTCGCCGTCGTCCCCCCGGCACTCGGACTGGCACTTGCCGCGCCGATCCTTACCCTCCCCCTGGAGGAGGCCTTCCCGGCAGACCCGGCCGCGGTCGCCGAGGTCTGCACCACCGACGGCGGGCCACGGGTCTGTGTCACCGCTGCCCACAGCCGGCAGCTACCCGCTCTCGTCGCACCGGCCCGGGAAGCATTGCGCCTGCTCGCCGCGCTGCCGGACGCGCCGACCTCGGTCCACGAGGCAGCCCCCGGCCTCGGCCGTCCACAGCCGGTCTCCGAAGCATGGTTGGACGCCGACAACCTCACTGCGGCCGATGACCCCGCCGAGCTGACCGCCCGCATCCTGGCCGGCGCCGGTACGCCGCTCTGCGTCCGAGCCGACAACGACGCGTACCTCGACGCGCTGCGCGCCCGAGCCGTGGCGGCCGCCTGGCTCTACGGCAGCCACCCGGTGCCCGGCCACAGTTTCTTCGGGGCGGAACAGGCCATTCGAGACGAGCTGTGGACGACATTCGCCGCGTTGCCGGCCGACGAGCAGGTACGCCGGGTCGCCGCGGTACGCGCTGCCGGCCTGACCTGCGGCGACCAGGCTGCCGCCCTCGGCATCGGAGCCGGCCGGTGACGCCCTTGCTCCTGTTCCTGCGCTCCCGTGAGGTGCCGGGAGGATTGCTCTGGGCGGTGTCGGCCATGGCCGTCCTCGCCTGGTTCGGCGCCGGCCAGGCCGATTCGCGGCACGCCGTGACGACCGCCGCCCTCGCCCTGGCGCTGGGCGTGGCCATTCTCGGCTACGGCCTCGGCGGGCCGGACAGCACCCTGGACGCGACCGCCGCGATCCGCTGGGCGCCCCGCCGCGCGCTGCACCTGGTCTCGATAGCCGTGCTTGCCGGCACCGTGGTGACGATCGTGTCAACCGCCCCGACCGGCGTCGTCCTGCGCGACGCGGCGGGCTTCACCGGGCTCGCCGCCCTGGCCGCAGCGCTGTTCGGCCGGCGACTGGCCTGGACCCTGCCGGTCGTGACGGGTTGCGTCTCCGCCGGCATCCCTGCCACACCGGAGCCGTTCGCGCTGTACCTGCTCACCTGGGCGGGCCAACCGTCGGAGAGCGTTGCGGCCCTGACGACCGCCATCGTCTTCGCGGTCACCGGTGTCGCCGCTTATCTGATCCACGGCCCCCGCCGGATCAGCTGACCGGGCGCTCCTGCCGCGCCTGTCCCCTCGGGTAGGGCTCGCGGTCCGACCGGGTCGGAGATCGGGTTTCCGTCATGTCCGCGCTGACCAGGGCATCCCGCGCGTCGCCTGGGAGGCGGGTCAGCCGCGCGGGACCCGGTCCGGACCGCTGGAGGGCGGGTCGGGCGCGAGGGTCTTGGCCAGCAGCTCCGACAACCGGCGCTGCTCCGCTTCGGTGAGCCGGCCGAGCCGGGCGGTGGGGAAGTCGAAGGCCCGGTGGACGTCACGGCGGGCACCACGACCCGCCTGGGTGATCGACACCCGCTTGACGCGTCGGTCGGCCGGGTCGGGTACGCGGTCGACGAGCCCGCCGAGCTCCAACCGCGAGACGAGCTGGGTGACGTTCGAGGCGTCGCAGAGCAGCTCGGCGGCGAGTTCACCCATGGTGCGGCTGCCGCTCTCCAGATGGTCGAGCAGGCAGGCCTGCGCGGCGCTCAGCCCGGCCGTCCGCGCCGCCCGGTCGTAGGCGGCATCGTAGGCGTACACGAAGTCCCACACCTGCTGGCCGAGGTTGTCCGCCACGTCGCTCATACGACGAGATTACTTGACCCACTCAGGCATTGATGTGTAGCTTGAGGCAATAGCTTTAGTGACTCAAGTATGGGAGAGGTGGTTCACGGTGCAGGGTGCAAGCGCGGTCGACACGACTCGGGTGCTGGTGACCGGGGTCCGTGGCAAGACAGGTGTGCCCCTGGCGGAGCTACTCAGGGCGCGGCCGGGCGTCGAGGTGCGCGGCGGAAGCAGCGACCCCTCCACCATCCACCTCGCCGACGTCCGTCCGACGGCCTTCTCCTGGGACGAACCGGCCGGGTGGGCGGCGGCGGCCGAGGGCGTCGACGCGGTGTACGTGGTCCGCCCGGACCGAGCGGACGCGCCGGAACTGATCGGCGCGCTGCTTGCCGAGATCCCGGCCCGGGCCCGCGTCGTCCTGCTCTCCGAGCGGGATCCGGACCACACCGGGCCGGACGGATGGGCGCCGCGTGCGGAGCGCGCGGTACGCGACAGCGGCCGGAACTGGACGATCCTGCGACCGAGCTGGTTCATGCAGGTCTTCACCGATCCGCGCTTCTACCGCGACCCGATCGTCGACACCGGAGAGCTCCCCTTCCCCAGCGGGGGTGCGGCCCTGGCCTGGATCGACGCCCGGGACATCGCAGCAGTGGCCGAACGGGCCCTGCTCGATGAGGGGCACACCGGTCAGGTGTACGAACTCACCGGCCCCGAGTCACTGTCGTTGCCGCGCACCGCGGAACTGCTCTCCGCCGCCGCCGGACGGCCCGTGACGCACCGGGAGGTGACCATCGCCGAGGCGGTCGCCGACATGACGGGTTTCGAACGAGATCTCACCGCGTTGACCTTCGAGCGCGTCCGGGCGGGGCGCTTCACGGAGGTGACCGACACTGTCGAGCGCGTCACCGGGCGGCCGGCCCGGACCCTGCGGGCCTTCCTCGCCAGCACCGGAGCGGTGGTGCGGTCCGTCGACCGGTGACGGTGGCGCAGCGCCCCTGAAGCCGATAGTTCGTCCACTATGGCGCGAGTGTGTTCGCGTACGGGAGAAAAACTGGCATGGGATACCTGCTGCTCGCCTTCGCGATCATCGCGGAGATCCTGGGAACGAGCCTGATGAAGGCGACCGCGGGCTTCACCCGCCTGTGGCCGACGCTCGGTCTCGTCACGGCCTACCTGACCTCGTTCTATCTGTTCGCCCGGGCGGTACAGCACATCCCGGTAAGCGTGGCGTACGCCGTCTGGGCCGGTCTCGGCACCGCGGCGATCGCGGCGATCGGAGCGGTCTTCCTCGGTGAGCCGCTCACCCTCGCGAAGGTGGTGGGAATCGGGCTCGTCGTCAGTGGCCTGGTGGTGCTCAACCTCGGAGGAGCCCACTGAGGCACCCGGCCGCTCTCGCCATCGGCCGCAGGTTGACTCCGCAGGTCGACTGGATTCACCACCTCACCAGATTTCGATGCCGGGCCCCCGACTTGGCGGCACGTCCGGGTCGGGGCCGGTCAGAAGCGTCCCCGACGACCATCTCGGCTGCGGCCCCTTCCGTCCGTTGCGCCGGGCGATCTCCATCAGTTCGATCAAGACGTCCTCGTCCAGCCCCGCGGAGTGCTCGTCCAGCAGGGCACCCTCAGGGTCCAGGGCGTCGTACCGCTCCCACTGCTCGGTGCGGAAGAGAAAAAGCGGCCAGCGCCCCGCGCAACTCCGGGTCGGGGGAGTCCAGCGCGGTCCGCAGCACCCGGCCGCCGTCCGGTGGCGCAACGACCAGCCTCACCCCCGGCTTGTACGGACAGTCCGGCGCGGGCGCGAGCAGGAACCGCAACGCCGGCTTCGGCCTGTCGACCAGCGCGGCCCAGATGCGGTTGGGTGCCGCAGGATCGCTGGCCCAGGGCTCGGCGAGGGTCGCCTCGGCCAGCGCCGAGACCCGTACGTCCCGCGCGTCCGCCATCAGCCGGACCACCGTCTGGATGTACTGGTGTCTGCGCCTCATCCGTCTGCAGAGGATCGATGCAGCAAGCCGTGCCGTCGGTCCGACGTCATTCAACGCCATCCGCTCCAGCATCCCCTCATTGTCCGCCCTACGCGCTGGTACGGCACCATGCAAATAGCGGCTGATCGATCGGCCTGGCGAGGACCGCCAGATGGCGGCGAAAGCACGTCGACGATCTCATCGCCACGAAGAAACCACGCGAGTACGACGCCGAAGTCCGAAGTCCAAAGTCCATATCGGATACTGATGACGATGACGAATGACGTGTCGGTACCCGGGTCGCGCCCGCCTTCCGGTGGACGGAGCCGGCTGCCTTGGATGATCATCGGGGTCGGCCTCGTTGTCTTCGTGAGCAGTTTTCTTCCTTGGTTTCAATCGGGGTGGGCTGCGTCCACAGACGGTGTGGACAGCTACGAGACCAACACCGCATCGGCGTGGGCCGCTTCCAGCGCATGGAGCATCGCCGTGGTGCTCAGCGTGGCGGCAGCCGCGATCTCGCTCTATCTGTCCCGTCTCCACCGCGCCGTACCGTCCGGATGGGCCGTCGTGCGTTGGACGCCTCCGGCCCTGGGGTTGATCAGCATCGCGCTCGTGCTCTGGACGTGGATCGACCTGCCCCGCATCGACTCGATCGTCAGCGGAGGATGGACCACCGGCGGTGCCGCTGGCGAGGTAGGCGACATCCCTCGGGATCGGCTGCAGATCATGCACCTCGACGGCCTGCACTACGACGTCGACTGGGGACTGTATGTGGGCATCCTGGCCATATCCGTGCTCTGGACCCTTCTTGTCCTACACGCCTTAAAGGCACAGCAGTCGGCAAAACGCGATCTCGGGTGAGTGTGCGGCGTGTGCTCTCCAGCGCGTGCCACCGTGGGCCATCCGGTACCACGCCGGGCAGTGCGGCCTAATGATCATGGTCGCAGGCGCGGCGCGTGTGTTCGGCGTGTGGTCATCGGCCGCCGCGATCGGCCGGGACAGCCCAGGTCAACGCCTGCCGCTCCCTGCCACCCCCGGGACAACCCGTAGGTCGCACCCGCGCGCCGCTGTGATCGCCTGCGAAAGCCCAGCGGAGTGCATAAGTGCTGTTCAGCTCCACTTTCCCATCGACTGCTGTTGCGGTCTCTTGCAACGTGCTGGTTTCGATCTGCGAGGGCATTCACATTCGATTTGCGGCGATACTGCGTTCGAAATGCGGCTCCTTGGTGTTCGATTTGCGGGAACTCTGAGGTGTTTTTGCCAGGGGTCTACCGCTATGTCGCGTTGTTGCGGGTGATGGCGAGTTCGGGGAAGGCGTCCTCCCAGCAACCCGCCGCCCGGCAGCGGGTCGACGAACTCATCTCCACCAAGAAACCCCGCGAGTACGACACCGCCGTTCAACTCCTCGTCGACCTGCGCGACGTCGGCGAACGCGACGGAGACAGCGCATCGTTCCGAGACCGGCTGGCCGAGCTACGGGCGGTGCACGCCCGCAAGCCCAGCCTGCTCGAACGCCTCAACCTCGCGGGCTTCGAAACCTGACGCATGATTCGCCGCCCGGTGAGCTGGCCACCATCGCCTACACGCGCTGCAGCTTTCGCGCCCGGCGCCACGGCCTCAGAGGATGACCGTCGGCCTGCAACAGATCCAGCGTGCGCGGCCATAGTGTGGTGTGAGGCATCAGTTACGGCCGTCGGACGAGGAACTGTGGTCTTCGATCACCGCCGGTGACGAGGTGGCGTTCGGTCGGCTCTTCGACCGGTACTCCCGTCCGGTCTACAACCACGCGTTCCGGTTGACCGGGTCGTGGTCGACGGCCGAGGACGTCACCCAGGCGACGTTCCTCGTCGCATGGCGCCGCCGGCACGACGCCCGACTCGTGGACGGATCGGCTCTGCCGTGGTTGCTGGTCGTCGCCACGAACGCGGTCCGCTCCGAGTGGCGGTCGGCGCGCCGGTGCCTGGCGCTGCTACGGCGTCTACCGGCGGAGCGCTTTGCCGATGGTGACCTCGCCGAGGACGTCTGCGCGCGGCTCGACGACGAAAGGCGGATGACCGAGGTCCTCTCGGTGGTCCGCGGGTTGCCGCCGGCCGAGCGGGAGGCGGTGGCGTTGTGCCTGTGGTCCGGCGTGTCGTACCCGGACGCGGCAGTCGTTTTGGGCATCAGCGAGGTGGCGGTGCGGTCGAGGGTGAGTCGTGCGCGCAGCCGCCTGGCCCGTCTGATGCCGCAAGAGATCCAGAAGGGGAAACGGTGAACAGTATTCTCGACCTGCCCGCGGAGCGGGACCTGCCGCCGGAGGCAGCGCTCGCGATGCGGGCCCGGCTCCTCGGCTTCGCGAGCCCGTCTCCAGCGCGTACTCCCCGAGTGAGGATCGCCGTGGCCGTGGCGGTGCTGCTGGCCGTGGGATCTGGTGCCGCGGCGGTGGTGTGGGGCCGGCCGGACCGCTCGACTGTGCAGGTGTTGGCCATGGGAGCCGGGGAACTGTCGCCGACGCTGCGGGATGCGGCCGAGCGGTGCATGCAGTGGAATACCCCGCAACGGCAGACGCGGCAGAACCCGAGCGAGCAACCCGTCCCGGTGTCCCTGGCCGACCTGGCAGTGGCCACGGAGCGAGGTGACCGCGCGCTGGTGTTGTTCATGAACGACGTCGGCTATGCCACCTGCGACGTGGAAGGGGCGGGAACGGCCCGGGAGTCCGGTGGGGGCGCCACCAAGTCGTGGCCGCACGGTGACCTGTTGCCCGGGCCGGTGCAGCGGCTGCTGCTGACCTCCACCGAGTTCGACGGTGGAGACGTCAGCGTCAGCGGTCGGGTCAGCAGCCGCGTCCACCGGCTCGTGCTCGATCACGGCGACGGCCGCACCACCACAGCGCGGCTCTCTGAGGGCGTGTTCGGCCTGATGACCAGCGATGCCCGACTCAAGGCCGGCAATGACCCTGAATTGGTCAGCTACGACGCCCACGGGACGGAGATCGACAGGCGTCCGCTGTTCCAGGCCGAGGACCAACTCGAGCACTGTTACGCGGGCCCGGACGGGAAGCGGATCTACGGCAAACCGACCAGCGATTGCCGTGCCGCCGAGAAGTGGGGGCGTGAGCCCTGATCGGAGGCTGACCGCTGCCCGGGGCGGGGATCGTCACTCGCGGACCAGCCCCGGTGGCAGCGCGTCTTCGTCGGGTCGGACCTGGCGGGCATTGGCCACGGGGTCGCGCTCCAGGGTGTGGATCAATGCTGCGGGGCCGCCGATGCAGGTCCAGGTGTCGTCCCAGAGCGCGGAGACCAGCCATGACCGGTCGGCGGGAAAGAACAGGTCGGGTAGCGCGCCGTGCGGGTGGCGGATGTGACCACCGCTGCGCCAGGTGAGGGCTTGCTCGGGGCCGGCTTGAACCAACACGTACGGCCAGTTCCAGTAGAGGAACACCCTCGGGGCGTGGGGGAAGACGACGTCGTGGGCGCCGGTGTCGAGGTAGGCCAGCCACCACGGCTGGTCGGAGGTGTGCGTGGTGAGGTCCTCGATGAGGGCGTGCTCGTAGGCGGCGGCGGTGACGTGGTCGGTCTGGTACGTGGTGGCGTAGGCGTCGAAGACCGGCGGGATGGCGGTGGTGATCGAGACGCCGGCAGTGGTGTGCCCGGCGATCCAGTCCACGTCGGCGGCGGTGCCGACGCGCCAGTCCCGCCCGTCCTTGTTGACCTGCACACCGCTATTCAAGCCGCTGCGGCGACGGTTGGGTAGGAATCTGGCCGGTCTCGGAGCGGTGACCGGCGACCAGCCGTCGTGGGCCAAGATGCCGTACGCCTGCCCGCGCTCGGTGAAGCGCTGATGCTGTGCAGGTCTCGCACATCGTGTCCGGGGTGCCGGCCGGCGACGGCGGCAGGCTCGGTGTTGCCGTGCGGCAGGGCCGGGGGTGGCTCGGGGTCAACGCGGGTCAATGATCATGGTCGCAGGCCCGGCGGTGTGATCGGCGTGTGGTCATGGGTCGCCCCGACCGGCCGGGACAACGTAGGTCAACGCCTGCCGCTCCCTGCCACCCCGGGGCAACCCGCAGGTCGCTAGACTGGGCCCTCGCGCCCTCGTAGCTCAGGGGATAGAGCATCGGTTTCCTAATACTGGTCGCTGCCCCCTTATGCAGGCCGATTACCGGCAACTTTCCGCAAGTTTCCCCACGTTCGCCTGTCGCTTAGCGGCGCTGCTGTGGTCTATTGCTGAAGCGGCGTTTGTCCTGGTAATGCCCTTATTTGGCCGAGAGTGCAGGGTGCCTTCCGGGCGTCAACGGAGTGCTGCGGGATGAGCGGACGAGCAGTTTTAAGTCGAGCGGGTTTCTACTCGCCGAGCAGTTCACGGCGCCATTCGGTGAATCGGCTACGAAGATTTTTTAGCGCGTGGCCGGTGACGCCATATTGGGCGAAGTCGTCGGGATCGAGGAGGGTGGCTTGTCCGAGGGCGTCGGCGAAGATTCGCCGGTCGAAGCCACGGTCGGCGCGCTGCGCGAGGGCGAGAAGGGCGTTGCGGGTGTAGCGGCCGGATCGGAGGGTGGCGTCGATGTCGATGAAGTCCCGGGCGAATGCTCGTCCGTAGAGGGCGCTCATCTTGTTCGCGACTGCGTCGTCGGGGTGGAGTACCGGGCCGATCGCCATGAGGATCGGTTCGTTGGCACGCCAGTCCACGCCGAGTTCGACCTTGGAAACCCGCACACCGTCGGTGACGGCCAGGCGGGCGAACGTGTCGTACTGCCGCTCGGTCTCGACGGTGAGGCCGTCACCTCGGGATGCGTGCAGGACGGCGCTGGTGAACTCCTCGCGGCGGTCCCAGGCGGTGAACAGGTCGACGTCCTCGCTGGGTCGTTCGAGAAGTCCGGCGGCCTGGACGGCGGCGCCGCCAGCCAGAGCGAAGCCGTATCGGTCGGCGGCGGCGAGCCCGGTGCGGCGAGGCGTTCGTGGATGGGGTCCAACCACTATGCCGCGTTGTTGCGGGTCGCGGTGAGTTCGGGGAAGGCTTCCTCCCAGCGTTGGCGCAGTTGGGGTGGTAGCCAGAGGGTGGGCCAGAGTCGCCGGAGGAGGTCGGCGTCGAGCCAGGTGTTCAGGTCCTCGACCGTGCCGGCTTCGGTGAGCACCACCTTGTACATGCTGGCCAGGCGTGCGGTCCGGTTCAGGTCGTACTCGGCGTGCCCGGACCAGTCGAGGTGACGCGGAAGCGTCACCGTGCCTTCGGTCGGGCCGTGAAGTGCGGCAAGGGTTTCGGCCACCAGGTAGGGCTTTCGGTCGCCGTAGGGCCGGTAGTGCGCTGGCGGCTGGGGTGATGTCCTGCGCCGGTTGATGTTGGTCGCCCGCCGGACTTCCGGTTGGTGGTAGCGCCAGGATGACAGGTCCGTCATCTGCGCCGCGATCGCAGTTGGCAGATGCCCGCGATGCTCGCCAATCACGACTCGACCTCCTTCGGCACAATGACATCCAGGCACAGGGCAGGGTGTGCTCCGAAGATTGCCTGACATGCCTCCAGTTCGTCTTCGGTGTGAGCGAGGAAGAAGACCGTTTGGATGCGTCCAGCCGCGCCGTGGTGACGATGGCGAAGATGCTGAATGGAGGCGCCGAGCATGGCCCGCACCGTCGAGCTCACGTTGCCCCCGCCGGCCCCGACACCCAGAAGCGGCAAGACAACGCTTGAGACCTCACGATCGTTGCAGGCGAGCCGCTCAGCCTCAGCTAACACATTGCTGACGCACCGGCCGACGTCGATGACCTGTCGGTACCCGTCGGTTGGCTCCCCCTGTACTGCCGCCACATGGATCACGTGGCGGACCCTGTTGCTCTCGGCCAACATACCCGGCCTGGTGGTCAAGACCGCCGCAGGGCAGACCGGCCGGCGTCCGGCCGTCCGCTGACGTAGCTCATCGGCGATCAAGTCCTCCACCACGCGGCCCGTCTCGTCGCGGCGGGCCCCTCCAAACCGAATCACTGCCGAGACCGAGTACTCATTGTGACGCGACATTTCCATGTCGCTGTTCTCTGAGTTGACCCAGATGTCGGCGATGTCAACATCGCGCAGGTTGCCAGAGACGATGCCAACCTTGGCCGGTCCCCCTTGAACGCTGTAGTACTGCTCGTCCCGGTGCTCAACAAGCCGCACCACCGCTCGCGGAGCGGGGCGGTGACCGGCCATCCGCGGCTCCTGCAACGGCACGAAAGGCGTCGGTCGCGTAGCCACCCGGCCGTCGGCAACCCGATCCCACGCAGTCAGCCAGGCCTGCATCTGCATCGAAGGCACGCTGAGTGCGGCGAGAATTAACTCAAACGATTTCATCGGGCACATCCGTTGGCCACGGAAGTAGGGACCGAGCGTGCTGTGCGCCAAGCCGGTACGCCGGCTGATGTCGCGAAGAGAGAGCCTTACCTGGCCGGTGCCCGCTGCCCGCCGACGCAGCAGTTCAAGCTGCTGGACCAGATCAGACAGATTCCGCACCTGCCTAGGGTTGGGCCCGGGCCCGTTGTCGCCGTCACCCATCCGTCTAACCCCTTCGGTCAGTCCACCTGGTTGTCCGTCGATCGCCGATAGCGGCACTCCACACAAGTGGGCCGGGGCATGTCGGCGCCGGTATGTTCGTGGGTGCCCCAGTGTCTCAAGCGACCGCCACGCGGCCATCTGGGTACGCACTCTCGCATCGACGCTCCGTCTCAGCAACGCGATCAAAGACCAGATGTGATGGCATGCCGCTGGGATATGAGGTACTCCTGCCGCATTCGTTTCATCCTGTGTGGCTGCGTGGCGGCTGCCACTCCATCGTCCGTCGCCGCCTGGGTGGCTCGCCTGCCTGCTGAACCAGTCCTCGTCACTGCGCTGGATTCCTGTCCGCGGTTGACCGCAGATGTACGAGGCGAGAGCTGGTCCCTTCCAACCCGGGGCATGCTGTGTTCGGACCACTTGCCAGCAGTTCCTATGGAGGTCACCATGCAGACCACTCGATCCCGACGTCGGCTTTCACGCTCACTCGCCGGCGCGCTAGCTGCGGCGGCCAGCCTTTGTGCGGCCTTCGTCGTCGCCCCTGCACCGGCAAACGCCGCCACAACGGGCTACGTCTACCTCGTGACGCCCAAGTGGTGGGGATGGTGCCCTGGAAGCAACAACGCCATCACATGGGTTGGCTGGGTCAACTCCAGCATCAGTAGTGGCGGCGACAGCGGCGACGACATCGTGTACGCAAAGGTCAACCTCAACGTGTCGCAGACCGTCGTGATGACGGTGCAGTGCAGCAGGACCACGCCTCAGGGAGCGACTACCTCAATCAAGCCCGTCCGAACCGGACAGACGTTCTTCATGGGATATCCCTCGGGCTCCTACACGGCCGGCTGACCTGCGACAACGTGGGATCACCGCCGCTGCCGCATTCGATTAGGGCCAAATACTCCAATGTCACTCGACTTCCGTGCAGGGCCTGCGTCGACATAAGGAATAGCCTCGGCATCGACCATTACTGATCGGCGATCCGGGTGGGGTGGGGCGTCATGCCCCCACCCCACCCGGACTCAGCAGGTAGGTGAGCTTCTTCCAGTTGCCCGGACGCGGCTTCGGCTACCTTCTGGGACGGTGACGTACATTGGTGGGCATCGCAGCCAGCATCTTCCTCGTGCTCTGCCTCGGCAGCTTCGCGTGGGGTAGCCGGGCCTCGGCGGTCGGAATTCGGCACACCCTCTTCGTGTTCGCGTGGCTTTGTGCGGCGTTGGCGGCCACCCTGGTGGTCTTCTCTGTATTCCCGTCCACCACGGCGGACGGCACGGTTCTGGGGATAAGCCTAGGCGGCGCGGGTGCCTTCGTCCTGCTGCTGTGGACGGCAGCGGTACGCGCGGGGAACGTCGCCGCCCGGCGGGATACGCACGAGGCGCAGGCAGCCCGGCGCGTCGAGGCGGCGGCGCGCCGGGCTGCGACGGACGCCCAACGGCCAACGCCGGCCGTGCTGGTCCAGCAGAACACCCATTGGTTTCAAGTCAGGGACGGTACCGCCAAAGGTCCGTGGGTCGGCGTCATCACCGGCGACCTGCGCGCGGTCCGCGGCGTGGATGTCTGGGTGAACGCGGAGAACACCGGCATGGTGATGGCCCGCGTCCACGACTTCTCCGTGTCCAGCATCATTCGGTACGAGGGCGCCCGACGCGATGTCGCTGGCCACGTCCTGCACGACCTGATCGCCGAGGAGTTGGCGGAGACTGTCCGGGACCGCCGGCCGGTGGCCCCCGGTTCTGCGATCGTCACGTCCTCCGGCGCGCTCGCCGAGAGCCACGGGGTGCGGTTTCTCGTCCACGTGGCGGCAGTGGAGGGGCAGCCGGGGGCGGGCTATCGCCCGATCCGCGATTTGGGCTTAGCTGTCGCCCGGGCGCTAGCCGCTGCGGCGGCACCCGGCTTCACTGAGCCGGCGCGCACCATGTTGTTTCCGCTGCTTGGCGCGGGGTCAGGCGGCGCGTCAGTCGAGGCGACGGCCGAGCGGCTGATGGCCGCCGTCGTCGACCATCTAAAGCGCGGCGCGTCGCCCCGGCTGGAGCGTGTGCTCGTGCTTGCGTACACCGACGCGGAGTTGGCGGCGTGCCTGCGGGTCTTGGCCATGTCGCCCGACCTGGTCCGGCGGCGGCGTAGCCCGACCTGACTCGGCGGGTGTCAGCGCTGCCGAATGAAGTCCTGGGTGCGGGACATAGCTCGGGCGAACGCCTGTTGGTCGAGGTCGCGAATGTACAGGATCTCCGCCTCGGTGCTCGCCGGGTCGTTGCGGGACCGGGCTCGCAGCGTCCGCACCCCCTGTTCGAAGGCGGCTACGTGGGCCTCCCGGGCAGCCAGCACCTCCACCGGGACGCGGGTGAGCGCCTCCATCTCGCCCAGCACCCGCTCTGCGTCGGCGTTCGCCCTCGCGAGCGACTCCTCCGTCCTGCCGATGACGGCCTGCCGGGCCCGCTCCGTCGCTATCACCTGGAGCAGCCGCGAGTCGCGGACGTGCTCGTACGCCCCCACCCCCGTGGTGATCTTCATCGTCACAGGCAGGATGTCGATGAAGACGAAGAAGCAGATCATGAACCATTCGACCGCGAGCACGTGGCCGCTGTCCTTCTTAAGCTGGTCCAGGGCAGCGACCCGGGCCAGGTAGTCGGTGCTATGCCTCGCGTTGATATCGGCGACATCCTGCGCCGCCTGGTCCCTGATGTCCCGGACCTGATCGTCGTACGTATCCTTCGCCGTCTGATCCTCCTCTCTGGCCTTGGTGATCCGGTCTTCCAACGTCTTTATCCCGGCGGCGACTTGGTCGAACTTGAGCTGAATGTCGCGGCAGCGCGGACCGCAATTCTTTTCGCCAGAGCTGATGCCGCAGGGCAGTCGTTTCTGCACGTTGCTCTGCTCGTAGGTCTTCAGCTGGCTGAGGCAGTCCAGCCGCTCGACGCGTCCGAGCCGCTCAACCTCTAGCGGCTTCGCCGAAGCGACCGGAACCGGGACCGCTGCCACGTCGGCCTTCGCTTTGGCTTGGCGCTCCTCGACCTTCGACCGGCGGTTCTCGTCGATGGTCTGTACCAGGCTGTCGTCGAACCACAACAACACCAGCGGGTGGGCGACCGCGATTCCGACCAGCACCGCGAACATCAGCCGGGCGACGATCGGGACGGCGCGGCCCCCCGTCCCGGGCACGGTCGATTTGTGCAGGGTCGAGATGAGGTACCGGTCGATCATAAGCACGATGAAGCCCCAGCAAACCCCGGCCAGGACATACAACTCGGCGTGCCGGGTCAGGGTGGAGATCGCGTAAGCCATGGAGAACGTGCCTAACACTGCCGGTATCAGGGTCAGCGAGCCGAGACCGGCGAACCGAATCTTCTCGGTGTTGGACAGCGAGGCACAGTCCTTCAGGATCGTCGGGTCGGCCCCGGAAAGCCAGGTGAACGCACGGCGCAAGGTTGCAATCCTTCCCATTTCGGGGCGACGGAGCGGGCCGCCCCTACTGTGCCGAGCCGACCTTCTTGTGCAGGGACTCGTTAAACCCGTTGAGAAGTGCGCTGGTGCTGTCGAAGTAGACCTTGATCTGGTGGTTCAGGGATCGGCGCGCCGGCTCGTAGAGCTCCGGCCGGTTCTGGAACCGCTCGATCATGTCGAACTGCGGCGCCATTTGGCTCATGAACCGTTCCAGTGCGGCGTTGATGGTCTCGTTCAGGTCTTGGATACGCTCGGCGGCGAAACGCGCCAGCTGCGTCTGCAGGTGCATGCCCTGGGTTGCGATCAGCGCGTCCGCCCGCTTCCGGGCGATCTCCAGCTGGGTGCGGGTAAACACCTCGATGAACTCCCGCTTTGCCGCGCCGAACTGGCGCAGCGTCTGTACGGCGAGCTCCTGGGTCTCCTTCTGGTATCGGCTGGGGAAGAGCCGCTGGAACACTCCGCTGCGGTTCATCGTCTCTAACGCGGTCTCACGCGCCTCGGCGCTGGCTGCGCGCATGAACTCCTGCATGCCGTTGGAGACCTGTTCGAGCTCATCGAGGCTGGTGCCGGGCATCTGCGAAATCGGCTGAAGCGTCATTGGTGACCTTCCTGTAGAGGGGAGAGCGCCGCCGGGGACGGAGCGCAGGTGCTGGTTGTGCGGATGCCCGTCAGACCGCCTCCGGTTTCGCCGCAAACGCGCCGATGCCGATCGCGTGCAGAACGAACGCCGCGGCGTTGGTCGCCGCGCCGACCGGCTCGTAGTAGACGTCCCGGTTGACGCCCCAGTCGGAGATGGCCTTGACGACGATCCACGGCACTTTGGCATCGGCCGCCGCCGCGTAAAGGCCCTGGGCCTCCATCTCGCCGCACAGGGCGCGGCTGTGCTCGCGCTTGAGCTGGTCGCGCAGCGCTGCGGAGTCGAGGAGGGTGCGGGACGACAGCATCAGCCCGAAGTGCACCCTCGTGTCCGTAAAATCGACCGAGGCGGCCTGAAGACGCCCCACCACCGACGAGTCGGTGCTCACCCGGTCACCCAGCAACTCGGCACGGTCGTCGTACTGGATCCGGTGGTCGAGGTCGTAGACCGTGGTCGCCACGACAACGTCCGTCAGCCGGTGCGGCGGCGTCCAGTCGTCGCGCAGCCCGTAGCAGATCCCCACCATGATCACGAGGTCGGGCCGCCAGCGGTCGATGGCCTCGGTGGCCGTCGCCTGGCCGCCGCCGGGCGCGCCGGCGCTCTGCCGCGCACACTGCACCATCGCCAGCGTCGTACGGCCGATCTCGCCGAGCTCGTAGATCGCCAGGTTGCCCACAAACGACCGCTCGGGCGGCCGACCGGTGACCCGGTTGACGGTCCGTAGGACGGCGTCCCGCTCGGTGGGCGTGACCGTCAGCAGCAGCACCCGCGTATTCATCAGGGAACGCCTCAGTTCATCGAAGACTGTCAAAGATCTCTCGTGTCGGGCGATTGCTAGTCGCGCAGAGACCCACGCCACCGGGACGGTCATGATCCCGAGCAGGCTGGTCAGCCAGCCGTAGGCCGACGCCGTAGCCGTGGCCGGCTCGACTCCGGGCGTGTTCGTCAGCAGCAGGCGCCAAGCGAGCCATTCCAGGGCGGCCGGGTAGTCGGCTGGCCGCCCCGGGCAGGTGCCCGCCCCGCAGGCCTGGCTCTCCCAGGACGCCACGAGAAAGGCCAGCAGGGGCACGACGATCAGGACGACACCTACCCAGAGCGCGAAGAAGCCGCCGCCGGCCCGGGGAGCGGTCTGGTAGTCCTGAACGGGCCCAGACGGCAGCCGCAACGCCACTCGCGATCCCGGACCGAAGGGCTGCGCCAGCGCCGCGTCGACGGTGCTGCGCATGGCGTCCGTGGTAAGGCCCCGGGTGAGGAACACCAGCACCTCCCGCACGCGCACTCGGTCCGTCTCTATGCCCCGCCGCTCGGCCTCGTGGCGCGCATCCCTCCCGACGAGGTCGGTCATCCGGTCTGCGGCCAGCTCGATCAGTCGCTGCCCTGGTTCTGGCGCGACGTGGTGGCACAGCGGCACTGACCAGTTCCAGCCCGGGTAGGAACAGGCCGCAATATCGTCGAGTTCAGGCGGCCGGCGGCCCATGGTGCGGCGCAGCCACGCCGACTCGTGCGTCAGTCGGCCGAGCATGAGGACGCTGACGTACGACACCGCGACGACCGTGAGCCAGAGGACGGCAGGCGGCGAGAGCGCTTCGTGTATACCCGGTACCAACGCCGCCGCGGCGACGACGAGCAGCCCGAGCGCTGGCGGCACGACGAGCAGGAGCAGGTCCCAGTGCTGGTCGACGAGCCGGAGGGCACCCAGCCTGAGGCCGCCGCGCGCCGCTGGCACGGGGCTGGCTGGCGGGCGCTCCAGCAAGGCGAAACTGTCCGGCCCTCGCCAGACCAGCCGACCCTCCGCCGCGGCCACCCACAGCAGCACGGACAGCGGACCACGGGACCGGACGATGCCTAAGACGCTGCGGGATCGGACGACACGGACGGCCTCCCGGCCGTGCGGCGCGGCGCGAGCCGCCCGGGCGGCGGCACGGCACTGCGCGAAGCCGACCACCACACCTCACCTCCTCATCGTTGGTCCGCTGACCAGTCCGCCGGTTCAGCCACCCGTTCTGCCGCTCTGCCCGATCGAACTTCCATGCCTTGCGCGCCGAATGGCGCACGCCGTAGGCACGAATGCTCAACACGCGGGCGTGCGGGGCGTCTAGTAACATTTACGGGAAATCTCTTGGCCAGCTTTACCAATGGCCCGCATCACGAATGGACTCGCTTCCCCTCGATCCACCTAGAAAGGATCATGGCAAGCATGCCGAAGTCGCGCGACGAGCACCGGACGAAGATGTGGGCGCCGGGCGAGATTCTCCAGTTCAATGGGCGGGCCTCCGGCGCGGCGGCCGGACACGCACCGGACGCCCGGACGGACGTAGAGGTGGCTACGCATCTCAGTGCCGAAAGTGACTTCACGCGTACGCTCGGCGACTTCTGTGCTCGGCTCTCCCGATTGCGCAGAGAGGCTGGAATCAGCGTCGAGGTGTTCGCCAGAGACTCCCGGATACCACTCGGTCGCAGTCAAATATATGACACCCTACGCGGTCGAGTTTCCTTACCGCCGTCTTGGGAATTCGTTCAGGCTTTTGTATGGAAGTGCACGGCGCATGCCAACCGCGCGAGTCTTTCCCTTCCCGCTGACCTTGAATACTGGAGGCGCGAGCACGGCCTGCTGGTACATCTGCACGAGAAGACCCGCGATCGTCCGGCGGTCGCATCGCCGGCAGAGGCGGTCCGCCTCCGCGGTGACGGCGGCGGCCGGGTGCTGACGGTGCAGGAGGTGATCACCTATCGACTACCGCCCGACGCGGACGGACGCCGGTTGCGGATCGGAGTGGTCACCTCGGACATCCGCCAGGTTCGATGCGCTGACATCTGGGTGAACTCTGAAAACACCGACATGGTCATGGCGCGCGTGCAGGAGTGCTCGGTGTCCGCGATCATCCGGTACGAGGGGGCCGAGCGGGACGCGAGCGGCCGGGTCGTGGTGGACCACATCGCCGACGAACTGGAAGCCAAGGTCGCGTCGCTGCGACCGCTCGGCCCCGGCGAGGTCGTCGTGACCGGCGCCGGCGAATTGGCGCGCCGCAACGGGGTACGCTTCGTGATCCACGCCGCAGCCGTGCACGGCGCGCCCGGGGCCGGATTCCAGCCGGTTAAGGAGATCGGCCGCAGCGTCGCGAACGCCCTTACCGCAGCGGAGGAACTAATCCACCCGGAGTCCCCCGCGACCGTCCTGTTCCCACTGTTGAGCTGCGGCGAGGCCGGCGGGGAACTCGCACCGACGGCCCAGACTCTGATCCACACCGCCGTCAACCACCTCCGCTCCGTGCCGGCGAGCCGGGTCGCCACCGTGCTGTTCCTCGCGTATACCGACATCGAGCTGCGGGCCTGCCTGCGGGCACTCGACCAGGTGCCGGCCCTCTCCCGGGAGGTTCCCGCCAGCCGTTCGGGCCAGGTCCGGCGCGGACCCGTTCCGCCCAGACCGGGCGGCGGGCACCGGCCGTCCGGCGATCGCGGCTCCGGTCAGGTCCGCCGGTCGCTGCGGCGCTCATAGCGTCGCCGACGGTTTTCGGCCGGCATCCCGGATCGGACCAGCGCCGATCTGACCAGTACTGCCAGGGCCTGGAGGGTCTGCCCATTCGCGCGGGCGGTCTGCCCGTTGCGACCCGTTTTGATGCCACGAAAACTGGCTTGCTGGCGGTGACTCACCAGCCGGGCCAGTCATGAGGGTGATCACCCGCGCGATTCTTGTTCCGGTTCGTCGCCGCCAAGATCTGGCCTGGACGCCATCAACTCCTGGTAGAACAGGGGAGGCAAGAGACCATCATCCTGATGATCTCCGGTTGCCTGGTGGTGCCTGCCGCTTGGTGCGGTCTCCTTGAGCGCCGCTGAAATACTTGGTGGCAGGTCGGGTAACTGGAATCCCTCGGAATTGATCAAGCCGCGATGCACGCGCAGGCGGTCGAGACTGTAAGCGAGTTCGTTGACGAAGTCTGCCAGCGGGCCTCGGCTTAGACGAAGGTCATCCGATGCGATCTCACCGACGACGAGATGCTCCTGATCGGCTAACTGCTGAATCCGTTGCTGAATCTGTTGATGTTCCCTGACTAGAAGTCGATGGATGTCGTAGAGCGTGATGGCGCGCCTGCTCTGTTGCCACATCGTGGCCGAAAAGCCATGGTAGTTGGGTTCGACCGCACCGTGGATCCATCCGCGGACCTGCCACGGTGTGGTTCGCGTTGCGGGCAACACCTCGATCTCGCGTTTACGTCCTACTGGTGCGATGAGCAGAACTGGGGGGACGTCAAGCGCGGCAGCCAAGATCAATAACTCGGCGACAGTGACGGTGTCGCGCCGGTTGTTCTCCAGGTTCGCGAGGACACTGCGGGGCAACTGACATCCGAGCTGAGCGGTTCTCCTCGCCAATTGGAGCGCAGTCATGCCGCGTCGCTCACGCCAGTACCGGACCTCGGCAGCAACCCTCCGGGTCAGCAGGACGGACCAGCCGGGCTCGGGCCGCTCCTCGCCTCGGTCCGGCGTTTCGGGTGATGTAGTCATTCACGTCAGCGAAGCGTGGACGAACTCCAGGGCGAACTGCACGCGCTGCTGGTCGACCTGGCGGAACTCCGGCTCCGTGCTCCCACCAAAAGCTTCACGGACCGTCTACTGACCCAAGGTGAAGTGAACAACCTACTCGCCTGGCCGGGCCGCCTGCGGCAACTAGCGGCCGAGGAGTCGGTGACAGCCTCGGAGCTTCCCGACGTTGAGATCGGCCTCATCCAGCGCACGGACGGGAAGGTGCTGGTTCTGCCCGCAGAGGCGTTGCCACGCGATCACGCTGCCTGACCCGTCTGTCGCCATTTCTTAGCGTCCTCAAGTTCCGGCAGGCTGTTGCGAGGTCGAACCACGTCGTCCTTGCGCGCGAGTGGAATGACAACGCCTGCCAGTTTCCTCCAGCCGGCGACGCCCGAGCCGGGGGAAGCTGGCGGGGCTCACGATCTTGATTTGATGTGTGCGCTGTGTGCTCTCCAGCAGATGCCACCGTGGGTCAACCGGGGCCACGCCGGGTCAACACGGGCCAATGATCATGGCCGCAGGCGCGGCCCGTGTGATCAGCGTGTGGTCACGGGCCGCCCCGACCGGTCGGGACAACGCAGGTCAACGCGGGCCACTCCCTGCCACCCCGGGTCAACCCGCAGGTCGCTAGACTGGGCCCTCGCGCCCTCGTAGCTCAGGGGATAGAGCATCGGTTTCCTAAACCGTGTGTCGCAGGTTCGAATCCTGCCGGGGGCACCGACTCATTTGCTTCCCCTGGTCAGGGCCCGCCGGGTACAGCGGACCCCTTTTCAGTAACAGCTGTACGCGCTGGCAGCCGACTGCGCCTCGCCCCATCCAACGATCGAGGTTGCCCGCTTGGCGGGCAGCACCGGCAGGCGGCGGCGAGCGCCGATTGACGCTGCCTGCTACCGGGTGTGTCCGCGTAGACCGCTCAAAGTCAACGCGAAGTTTCCCGACGCCGTGCTGGCCCTGCGCGGCGTGGTCTGGCTGCACGACCTGCACAACGGAGAGCTGCTTGCCCTGGCCGATTCGGCCAGTCTCACCGCTTGGCGCACCGGCTCACCGCCTTGCGTACTGGCCTGGCCGCTGCGGTGGACACCCACACCCTCGCCACCCCCGACGCCGACACCCTCGGCGTCGTCGGCGCCGTCCGGAGGCCCTTTCTTTAGCTTGGTGGGGACGCGTCAAGCTGCTCACGCGAACGAGGCCGCGTAGGCGGCGGCTCCTCTGATCGACTCGAACGGCCAGGTGACCAGCGCGATGTCGGCGTCAGGGCCGACCCGGTCGGCGACGTCGGCGGCGGTCACCAGGTCGGTGCCGCCGCACAGCTCGACGCGGGTCGCGCCGCCGGCGATGTCGGCTGCGGCGAGTTCGGCCATGTCCGCGCGCGGCACGCGGATGATGCTGGTACGAGTGCCGTCCGCGTGTCGTCGGACGAGGCGGTCGGTGGTGGGGTCGGCGGTGTCGTCCTCGATCAGGATGGTGAACGACCCGCGCGGTGGTGCCGGGTGCCCGGTCACGCCGACCGGCGCGAGACCGTCGACCGCGTGGATCACCTGCCGGGCACCGGCGAAGCCGAACCCGCCGTACAGCTCGATGAGTCGCACCTCGGAGCGGGCACCGTCGGCGGCGATGGTCGCGGCGGTGGCGGGATCGGGGACCCATACCACGTCAGAGGTGTCCGTGAGCGGCTCGCGCTCGCCGCCTGCGGTGACATGGGGGTCGAGGACGAGGAAGAGTTCGGTGGCCACAATGGTCCTTCCGAGCGTCGGAATGGGCTTGCTTGATCAGCCGACGTTATGACCTCAACCGAGGTTGAGGTCAATTCGGCCGTACGCGGTGTGGCCCGCTGGTCGGGGGCGGCCCGGTCCGGCTATCGCGGCGCTGCGGGCTAGGGTGGTGAACATGTATGCACCGGAGGATCGCACCGCGAAGGCGATCATTCGGGACGCTGCCCTGGAGCTCTTCGGTGAGCAGTGGCCGGCGGCGGCGTCACTCAAGCAGGTGGCGGAGCGGGCGGGAGTTTCGCAGTCGCTGATCATCAAGCATTACGGGTCGCGTGACGGCCTGGTCGCGGCGGTGGACGCCCATGTGCTCGGGGTGTTGGGTAACGCGTTGGAGGCGCTCGCCGACTCTGCCGGGGCCGGTCCGCCCGAGGGCTTCCTCGCCTCGGCTGACGCGCTTTCCGCACCGGCGGCCAGCCGATATCTCGCGCATCTCCTCGTCGGCAACACGTCGCGTTCGGTTGAGGCGTACCGGATGTTGCAGGGTTTTGCCGACTCGCTGCTGCGGCGGATGGCCGACGCTGGCGCGGTCGCCGGGGATGTGGACCGGGCGCAGCTTGCGGTGGTGCTGTTGGCCCATGAGCTGTCGATCATCCTGCTGCGGGATCGCATCGCCGACGTGCTCGGTGCTGATCCGATGAGCCGGGACGGTCTGCGGCGCTGGTGGGAGACGATCGGCCGGCTCTACTCCGGCGCCGCGATCCAGGAGCCGACGCCGGCCGACGACTGAGAAGTGGCGGGTGAACGGATGTGCACTATCCTGACTGATAGTTCACCCAGTCCTCGAACGAGCGGCGGCCATGTTCACCACAACCTCCACGCAGACCCGTACCCCGGCTGCTGACGTAAGCGTCTCCGCGCGGTCGCTGGCCCGGACCAGGACGATCGTGCTCGCCGGGTTCGCGCTGCTCTGGGCGCTGTCCGCGACGGGCCTGGCGCCGGCCGCCGCGCGCCTCCCGCTCGTCGTCGCCGCCGGGGTGGTCACCGCGGTCGTCCTCGTCCTGCGGCTGACCCGTCTGCCGTCGGGCAGCCGCCGGCTGTCGGCGGACTGGATGCGCCGATTCAACCAGGTCGGCATCGTGCAAGGGCTGCTGATCGGGGGCGTCTGCCTGGTCGCCGTGCCGGCCGGGCAGCCGAGGCTCATCCCCACCCTCGTCCTGTTCGTGGTCGCGGCGCACTTCGTGCCGCTCGTCGCGATCTTCCGGCAACGTGAGTACGCGGGAACGGCGCTCGCGCTCGCCCTGGTGGCCGGCGCGTCCCTGGGGGCGTACGTCTTGGGCAGGCCGGATCTCGCGGCGGTCGTCGCCGCGTTCGGTGCCGCCGTCGTGCTCTGGGCAACCGCAGTCGTCGTCGGCGCGGACGGCACGGAAAAATAGTGGCGTCGATCGGGACCCTGGCCGGATGGGCCCGTCGTCTTACCAGGTGTGAAGAGAGGCATGGACGCGGCTGACGAGGGCGAACTTGTACGCCGCGTCGCCCGTGGAGATCGGCGGGCGTTCGACGAGCTTTATCGGCGTACCGCGCCGTGGCTGGAGGTGCGCCTGCGCCGCCGCTGCGCCGACCCGGACGTGGTCGCCGAGGTGCTCCAGGACACCTACCTGACGGTCTGGCGGGCGGCGGGCAGCTTCGCCGGTGTCCAGGCCAAGAGCAGCGGCGGGGCAAAGGGGAGTGCGGTGGGCTGGCTGTGGACGATCGCCGCGCACCGGCTGGTCGACGCGTTCCGCCGCCGGGCGCGTAAGGCCCGGGTGCCGCAGGTGGAGCTGATGCCGAGCACGGCACCCGCAGCCGAGGACGAGGTGATGGCCGCCCGGGTCGGTCAGGAACTGGAGCAGGCACTGCTCGTCCTGCCACCCGAGGTGCGGGCCGCCCTGCGGGCCACGGTCCTGGACGGGCTCTCACCCCGGGAAGCGTCGGTGCTGCTGGGCGTACCGGAGAACACCGTCAAGTCCCGCGTACGCCGAGCCCGGATCGCCCTGCGGGAGGCGCTGTCATGACCACCCATCCCACCCTTGCCCAGATCGACAGGTACGCGGCCGGCGACCCCGGTCTCGACGAGCCCAGCGTCTGGGCGATCGAGGTGCACCTCGAGGAGTGCCCCGATTGCCGGGCCCGGCTGGCCGGCAGCACAACCACGGACACCCGGGCCGTGATCGAGCAGGTCGCGATGAGCCTGGATCGCGAGATTGCGGCCACCCCGGCGCCCGCCGGCCCGGGCTGGTCCTGGTCGGTGCTGCGGCACCGCTGGTTCGTCGGCACGCTGTTGCCGTGGCTGGCCATGACCGCCACGGTGCTCGCCTGCGCTGCTCTGCTCGGCGTGCTGTGGACCGGGTCGCCCTCGCTGGTGCTGCTGATCGCCCCCCTGGCTCCGCTGCCCGGCGTGGCGGTCGCCTGGCATCGTCGTGCCGATCCGGCCTGGGAACTCATCGCCGCCACCCCCGCCGCCGGTCTGACGATGCTGCTGCGGCGTACGGCGGCGGTGTTGGTCTTCGTCATTCCCGCGCTCGTCCTGGCGGGTGCCGGCACCGGGGCGTCGTTGGCCCTGATGCTGCTGCCCTGCCTGGCGTTCACCGCCGCCACCCTGCTGCTGGGAACCCTCGTCGGCGTACGTCGGGCCGCCATCGGACTGGTCGTGGTCTGGACGTGCGCGGTGATCGCACCCAGCCTTGCCGCGGCCCGGATGCCGGTGGTGCTGGCGGCGGAGAGTGTCCGCAGTTGGGCGCTGGCCACCGTCGTGCTGACCATCATGGCCCTCCTGCGGGTCAACGGCTTCCGGCGACTTTCCCACCACGACTGACCGCCGAACCTGCCACCACGACTGACCGTCGAACCTGCCACCACGACTGACCGCCGAACCTTTCACCACGGCCATCCGGCCGCACCGCAGTACCGCCATGCCCTGACACCGCCACGCTGCATTGCTGGCGATCGATGAAGGAGATGATGACGATGCGTGCCGTGAGCGCGGTCGAGACGGCCGCCACCACCCATCCCTGGGCGATCCACGCGGAGGGCCTGAAGGTCCGGGCCGGCCGGTACCTGGCCGTCAACGGCCTGGATCTGGCCCTGGCCACCGGCGTGCACGGACTGCTCGGCCCGAACGGTGCTGGGAAGACCACCCTGATGCGCGCCCTGGCGACCGTGCTGACGCCGGCCGGCGGGCGTCTGACGCTGCTCGGGCACTCGGTCGACGGCCGCTCCGAGCTGCGAACGGTGCGCCGCACGCTGGGTTACCTGCCGCAGCACTTCGGCTTCTACCCACGGTTCACGGTACGCGAGTTCGTCGGGTACATGGCCTGGCTGAAGGAGATGCCCAAGGCCGCCATCCCGGCGGCGGTGCAGCGTTCCATCGACCGGGTCGGGTTGACCGCCAAGGCCGACGCCCGGATGAAGACGCTCTCCGGTGGCATGCTGCGCCGGGCCGGCATCGCGCAGGCCATCGTCAACGACCCGCGGATCCTGCTGCTCGACGAGCCGACCGTGGGGCTGGACCCGGAACAGCGACTCGACTTCCGCGAGCTGCTGCGTGACCTCGGCACCGACAGCTGCGTGCTGGTCTCCACCCACCTGGTCGAGGATGTCGCGGCGGCGTGCACCGACGTCGTCCTGGTCAACGAGGGACGTCTGGTGTGGCAGGGCACCCCCGAGGTGCTGATCGGGCAGGGCGACCAGGGGCACGCCGGCGACAGCCCGGCCGAGCGGGGCTACTCCGCGATCCTGCGCCGGCACCGCGAGGAGGCCGCCCGATGAGGATTCTGGGTCTCGAACTGCGTCGTTCCGCCGCGCTCGGCACCGCGTTGATCACGGTGGCGATCGGGGTCGGTGCGCTCTATGCCGCAACCGGCCGCTGGTCGAGTGGCTGGATGGCACTGGCCATGTCCATCCGGGAGTACCTGCTCCTGTTGTGGCCGCTGGCCCTGGCCGCCGGTGCCTGGCAGGGGCGCCGGGAGCACCGGGCGAAGGTCGGCGAACTCTTCACCACCACCGCCCGGCCCCGCGCTCAGCGGATGCTGCCGGTCCTCGGTGCGATGGCCCTCACCCTCGCGATCGCCTACCTGCTGGTGACCGCGGCGGGCATCGCCTGGATCATCACCACCGCCCAGCACCTGCCCCTGCTGAACTTCGCCGTCGCCACCGGGGTAGGTGCGCTCTCCCTGGTCGCCGCGGCCTGGCTCGGACTGGGCATCGGGCGCATGCTTCCCGCCCTGGTGACCGCCCCGGCGCTGGGGGTGGCTGGCGTCCTGCTCGTCTTCTTCAGCGCCGTCCGGCTGGACGACTGGCTGGCTGCGGCGCTCACCCCGGTCCACGGTTCGACCCCGTTCCACGCCTATCAGACGATCGACAACCGGGTCAGCGGCGCGCTCGCGATCTCGATGGCCACGCTCGCCGTCACCGGCCTGCTGCTGTTCGTGGCCGGTGGCTGGCGTGGCCGTACGGCGGCGCTGGTGCCGTTGGTGCTCGGGCTCACCACGGCGATCGCGGTCGTCCCTCGGGATGAGGACGTGCTGAACTGGCCGGTCGACCCGGTCGCGCGGGAACTGGTGTGCACCGAGGACACCCCGACGGTGTGCGTCAGCCGGGTGCACGGCAACGTGCTCGAAGCGCTTACCCCGCTGGCCCGGGAGGGCCTGACCACCCTGGCGAAACTGCCGGACGCACCGACCGCCGTGCACGAGAACACCAGCTTGTACGTGGCAGATGACGTCAGGCCGGCGGGGGATGGCGTAATCACGATCGAGATCCGGACCGACGACCGCGGTGGGCTCGCGTACCCGGCCGCCGTGGTTCCCACGCTCGTCAATCGGCTGGGCGTCGAGTACGACGGGAGCTGCCGGAGCGGCGATGAGGCGGTCGAACGGGCGGCGGCCTACTGGCTGATGGGCCGCGAGCCGCAGTCGGACGTCGGAATAGTGCCCGGAATGATCTCCGAAGACCCGGAGCTCAACGCCGAGGCCGTCCGGCTGTGGCAGGGGCTGCGTGAGCTGCCCGACGACGAGGCGCTGACCCGGGTCACGGCGGTCCGCGACGCCCTCCGGAACTGCACGGACGTCACCGGGATCCTGCCCGGGAGTGCCCGGTGACCTGGACGATGCTGTACCTGCGTTCGCGGCGCGTACCCCTGGCGCTGGCCGTGGCCCTCGGCGGCGCGGCAGTGGTCTGGGCCCTGTGGCTGGCCTTCGCCGCGGATCGGGATGTCGCCCTGCCGGTGGTCGCCATGACCGTGCTGCTGATGGCTGCGGTGCTCTCGGCGACCCTGGCCGGTCCGGACGAGAATCTGGACCGGACCGCTTCGATGCGCTGGCCCTGGCTGCGGGCGCTGCACCTGCTCGCCGCCCTGGCGGTGATCCTCGTGGTCCAGGTCGCCACCCTGTACACCGGAGCCCGGTTCGGCCCGGCCGCCCTGGTGGCCCGCGACGCCGCCGGCCTGCTCGGGTTGACCGCCCTCTGCGCGACGGTGCTCGGCGCCGACAGGTCGTGGTTCCTGCCGCTGGGCTGGACCACCATCGCGGTCACCTATCCCCAGGACGGTGGCTGGGGAGCGGCGGCGACGTGGCAGAGCCAGGCCCCCGATGACCGGGCCGCCATGCTGATGGCGGCGGTACTCGCCCTCGGCGGGCTGATCGCCTACTCGATCGCCGGCCCGGCCCGTCGGGGCGTCTCCGAATAGCCCGAACGCCCGCGAGGCGTACGACGCGACGCGACCCTGACTCGCTATGGCCGGCGTTCCGCGTCGACATCCGTGCCGCCGGAGAAGGCGTCGGCCAGGGCGGTGATCGTGCGGCCGAGCCGGGTCTGCGCCGCCACGGCCGTCCCGCCGGTGAGTACGACGTGGTGCAGCACCGCGACCATCGTCAGGGCCAGCGCGGACGGGTCGACCCCGGCGGGCAGCCGGCCGAGTTTCCGCTCGGCGGCCAGGTAGCCGGCGATCGCCTGCTCGATCGCCGCGAGTGCGCCCACGCCCTCGCCGAGGATCGCCTGGACGCCGGCCGCCAGGTCCGGTCGGCAGGCCAGCAGTCGGGTCAGTGTGAGCAGCGTGTCCAGCGGCGTGGCCAGCAGGATTTCGCTCAAATTGGCGACGACCGTGCCGGTGCCGGCTCGGCTCGGCAGCCCGGCCACCGTGCCGGAGATCTGGAAGGTCCGGTCGACCGCGTACCCGACCAGGAAGTCGTCGAAGTTCGCGAAGTGTGCGTAGAGCAGTCCGGTGGCCACGCCGGCCTGCTGCGTCACGGCCCGGCCGGTGAGCCGTCCCGGCCCGGCTTCGGCGAGCACCGCCTCCAGCGCTGCGAAGAGCTGCTGCCGGGGTTCCGTGATGGCGACTCCGCGTGGCATGGCCCGAGTCTAGGCGCTCTCCCGAGCGACCTTGCGGCGAGTATGAACATCTGCTCATACTGAGTTTGAGCGTTTGCTCATTCTTGGTCCTGAGGAGGATGGATGAGACGTGCGGTGATCGTCGGCGCTGGCATAGCCGGCCAGGCCGCCGCCCTGCGACTCGCGCGGGACGGCTGGCGCACCCTGCTGGTGGAGCGCGCCCCGGCCCGACGTAGCGGCGGCTACCTGGTGAACCTGCTCGGACCCGGCTACGACGCCGCCGAGCGGCTCGGCCTGCTGCCCGCGCTCGCCGAACACGAACTGGGACTCTTCACCACCGTGCTGGTCCACGCCGACGGACGGCCCAAGTTCACCGTGCCCCGCGCCATCGCCGAGGCCACCCTCGGCGCACGAACCATTACGGTGTTCCGTGGCGCGCTGGAGTCCACGCTCCACGAAGCGGTACGCGACCGCACCGAGATCCGCTTCGACACCACCGTCACCGGCATCGAACAGGATGCCGACCGGGTCCGGGTGAGCTTGAGCGACGGCAGCACCGAGCACGCCGACCTGCTGATCGGTGCCGACGGGGTGCACTCCGCCACGCGTACCGAGGTGTTCGGCACCGGCTTCCGGGTCGACCTGCCGTACGTCGTGGCGGCCTTTCCGCTCGCCGGCTCGGTGTCGGGCGTACCCGAGTCGTCCGCCACCACGTTCATCGGCCCGGGGCGGACCGCGGGGCTGGTCAACCTGGGCCCGCAGCGGTCGTCGGCGTTCTTCACCTACCGATGCGCGGACCCCGCCGCCGATCTCGGCCGAGGACCGGTGGAGGCGCTCGGCGCGGCGTTCGGTGATCTGGGCGGGGGCGTGCCCGAGGCGCTTCGCCACCTCGCGAGCGACCCGTCCGGCGCCTACTTCGACGCGGTCAGCCAGGTGGTGCTGCCCAGGTGGAGCAGCGGCCGAGTGGTGCTGCTCGGGGACGCGGCCTGGTGCGTGACGCTCTTCGCCGGACACGGCGCCGCCCTCGCGCTCGCCGGAGCCGACCAACTCGGCACCGCCCTTGAGCGGCACGACGACATCCCGGCGGCGCTGGCCGAGTGGGAGACCGGACTGCGTCCGGAGGCCACGAAACGCCAGGCGCTCGCCCGCCGGGGAATGCTCCAGTACGCACCACCCAGCCGGTTCCACGTACGGATGAACGACCTGGCCATCCGGGCGATCACCCTGCCCGGCATCCGTGGCCTGGTCCGGCGCGGCATCGAACGCGCGAACCGCTGAGACCGGCTGGCCGGCCACCGTGCCGGGGCGGCGCAGAGACCGGGCCGGCGCAGAGACCGGGGCGGCGCAGAGAAAAGTCGAGCCCCGTTCGAACCGGGCGCAGGTGCCGGACGTAGAGCCCGTACCAGCCGTCCGATCGGACCCAAGGAGCCCAAGTGGCGAGCAATCAGCATCGGGACAGGCATTCCTCTTCGAACAGAACTGCCGAGTCGTACCGGCGCCCGGGAAGGCAGAGCGGCAGTTCGGGTAGCAGCAGCGACGAGGCCCCGACCTCGTCGAGCCGCTACAGTGACGACCCGCGGCGGGGCAGCGAGACCTCTGGCAGCCACTACGACGACTCTCGGCGGCCCAGCAGCAGCACGATCAGCTCGGCGAGGCCGGGGGGCCCGGGCGCCGAGGACTACCGCAACATGGTGGGCAGCTATCCAGCGTCCGACCGGAGCAGCCCCGGCCCCGGGGAGTCCTTCGACGTCGAATGGGGCGGCGACCGGGTCAGCCGGCACCAGTTCGACAGCAACAATCGCCTGTTGAACTGGGTGGCGGGCACGGGCCGGAGCGTCGGCCGGTGGGTGGTGAACAACGACGAGCGGCTCGCCACGTTCATCTCGGTGCTCGGGTCGCCGATGATGCAGGGAGCCGGTGGACAGGGCAACAGCCTCGCCGCGGTCAGTGCCGGGGTAGCGGCCGCCGGTGGTCCCGCCGCCTATGTCTTCACCAAGACCATGGTGAACGCGCTACGCGGCAGAGACCGCGACCTCTACATGGCCGCCTACTCCGCGGTCGCCGCCGGGGGCGCGATCGCCTGGGGCCTGGGCACCGGGGGCGTGGGCAGTAATCAGACCCGCGACGCAGGCGCGATGGCTCACGGAATTGGCGCGGCGATGATGGGCTGGCATCAGTCCCGGCAGCAGCAGCCGGCACCGGTACCGGCACCTACGGTTCCGCTGCAGAACCTGCCCAACCCGCAGGTCCCGAGTGTGGCGTCGTCCCGCAGCTCCTACGGGGCTCCGCCGCCCAGTTCCTACGGGCAGTTCAGCCCTTACCCCCAGCCCGTCCCGCCGCCCCAATCGGGCCCGTACGCCCAGTCCGGCCCGTACGCCCAGTCCGGCCCGTACGCCTCGTACGGACCGGTTGCGACGAGCTCCTACGGGCCGGTCAGCTCCTACGGTCAGCCGGCCGGCGGCTCCGGTCCGCCGGCCACTCCCTACGGGGGGTCGGGCAACCCGTTCAGCTCGGGTGCCAACGTCCACGGTTTCGCTCCGATGCCGGCTCCCCGCCGCCAGTCGAACTACGGATTCGGCGAGGTTCCCGCCCCGAGTGGTGAGCGCTCGCGCGGGCGCGGGCGCGGCGGAGGCGGCGGCAAAGGCTGAGCCAAGTGACGGTTCGGCCGTAGGCCTGGTCAGCCGGAGTAGCTCCGGATCCCGCCGGCGGCCCGTGACGGAGGAGCGTCACGGGCCGCCGGCCATCCGCCAAGCCGATCGACCACTACCCCGGGTGCCGCGTGGCGGCGTGCTCGCCCGCGGCCGGCAACTGTCAGCCGTCGGAGAGCTGGGTGGCGGCGGTGACCACCTGGTCGATCAGGCCGTAATCGCGGGCCTGCTCGGCGGTGAACCAGCGGTCCCGGTCCCAGTCCTGCTGGATCTCCGCGACGGGGCGTCCGCTGTGCTGGGCGATCAGCTCCAGCATGGTCCGCTTCACGCTCAGCATGTTTTCCGCCTGTATGGTGATGTCGGCGACGGTGCCGCCGAAGCCGCCGGAGGGCTGGTGCATCAGGATCCGGGTGTGTGGCAGCGCGTACCGCTTGCCGGCGGTGCCTGCGGTGAGCAGGAACTGACCCATCGAGCCGGCCAGGCCCAGCGCCAGGGTCGCCACGTCGTTGCGGACGAAGCGCATGGTGTCGTAGACGGCCATGCCGGCGGTCACCGAGCCGCCCGGCGAGTTGATGTAGAGGTGGATGTCCCGCTCCGGATCCTCGGCGGAGAGCAGCAGGATCTGGCCGCAGATCCGGTTGGCGATCTCGTCGGTCACCTCGCTGCCGAGATAGACGATCCGTTCCCGGAGCAGCCGCTCGAACACCTGGTCGCCGAAGGTCCGCTGGCCGTCGTCCAGCATCGTGGTCATGTCGTCACCCCTCCACCCGCCGGCGTGCGACATCTCCTCGCCCGGGTGCCGGCTCAACCAGCCTGCGCGGCGCGCGTGGTCGCTTTCCAGCGGTTCTGCCGGCGGCAGATCCGCCCACGGCAGAACGGGTGGCAGGACTGCCGGCGGCACTGCGGGCGGGAGCGGTTGGCGGTCGGCCGTCGCAGCGGTGACCGGCCCCGGGCGATGGCACCGGCGGCAGCGCCCCGGTCGGCGAAGAGGACGACCCGGAGCCCACCGGTCAGGCTGCCGTCAAGACCGCCGGTCGGCGCATGCCCGGCGAACCACCGACCGGCGATCGGCGGGGTGCCGAAGCCGGAGCCCGGCAGCAGGGCGACGGGATGGGTGGAGCCGTCCGTACCGAATCCGAGCGGAGCGATCCGGTGCCCGGCCGGCACGTAGCCGGCCTGGGGTGCGGTCGGAAGGTAGCGGGCCCGGGGCGCCGCCGGCCGCCGTCGCTCGACCCGGCGCAGCTCGTCGCGGACCTCTTCGAGCAGGTCGGAGAGGTAGAGGCCGAGTGCGCGGCAGATCGCCCCGAGCACCTCCGAGGAGGCCTCCTTGCGCCCCCGTTCGACCTCGGAGAGGTACGGCACGGAAACCCCGGCGGCCTGCGCCAGCTCCCGCAGGGTGAGCCCCTGACGTTGGCGCTCCCGGCGCAGCACCGCACCGATCACCTGTCGCAGCAACGACATGCCGGGCCTCGCTTTCGCCGGTCCTGCGCTGACCCACCCATCATGCCCGGCCGCCGTCGGGCATGTCGCCCGCCCCGGCATGCGGAATCCCGATCAGGGGCTATGTTGTGGGCGTGCACGCCACGGAGGCGGGGCAGGTCCCCCGGTGATCCATTTTCCCGCGCAGCGGCGCGGCCCGCTCAGCGCGCTGAGCCTACGGTTGGCGGCCGCCGTCGGGTTGGTGCTCGCCGTGGTCGCGATCGTCTACCTGGAGCGCGACCAGTACCGCGACATCAACGGCGACGGCCTGACCCTGCTGGACTGCTTCTATTACGCGGTGGTCTCGCTGTCGACCACCGGATACGGCGACATCGTGCCGGCCACCCAGGGCGCCCGGCTGGTGAACGTCCTGTTCATCACCCCGGCCCGGGTGCTGTTCCTGATCATCCTGGTCGGCACCACGCTGGAGGTCCTGACCGAGCAGTACCGGACCGGCCGTCGCCTGCACCGGTGGGAGAGAAAATTGAAGGACCACGTCATCATCTGCGGCTATGGCACCAAGGGGCGCAGCGCCATCTCCGCGCTTATGGAGAACGGGCTCGACAAGTCCCGGATCGTCGTGGTGGAGCGCAACGGCTCGGCGCTGCGGCAGGCGACCTCGAACGGGCTGGTCGCCATCGAAGGATCGGCGACCCGCTCCTCGGTGCTCAACCAGGCGCACGTGCGTACCGCCAAGGCGGTGATCATCGCGACCGACAGCGACGACGCGTCGGTCCTGGTGGCGCTGACCGTACGCCAACTCACCGCCGGCCAGGTCCGGATCATCGCAGCCGCCCGGGAGGCGGAGAACGCCCCGCTGCTCAAGCAGAGCGGTGCCCACCACGTGATCGTCTCCTCGGCGACCGCCGGCCGGCTGCTCGGCCTGTCGACCTCGGCTCCGCCGCTTATCGACGTGGTGGAGGACCTGCTCACCCCCGGTCAGGGCATGGCGCTGGCGATGCGGTCGGCCGAGCGCCACGAGGTCGGCCGGAACCCCCGCGACCTGGACGCGCTTGTCATCGCGCTGGTCCGCCGGGGCAAGGTGGTCACCCTGGCGGACCAGGCGGGCGCGGTGGTGGAAACCGGCGACCTACTGGTGCACGTACGCGACGACCGGCCCACCGCGAACACCCTGCCCTGACCGAAAGCGGCGAGGGTCAGTTGATCGTCCAGGTGTCGCCGCTGGCCAGCAGGCCGGCGAGCTGCTGCTCGGGGGTCTCGGTCACCTGTGCCCGGGCGTCGGCCAACTGCTCCTGCACCACGCTGTCGTAGGACGGCCGGCGCACCGAACGGAACACGCCGATCGGGGTGTTCCGCAGGTCGAAGCCGGGCAGCCGGGACAGTGCGAAGGCGTACGCCGGGTCGGTGACCGTCGCATCGTGCACGACGATCTCCTCGGCCGGGGTGGCCGCGGTCTCGCGTACCTCCAGGCCGAAACCACCCGGCGGGTGTACGACGCAGAACTGCCCGTCCTTGCCGAAGGTGATCGGCTGGCCGTGCTCCAGCCGGATCAGGTGGTCGTCCCGGATCCCCGGGTCCTTGAGCGCGTCGAACGCACCGTCGTTGAAGATGTTGCAGTTCTGGTAGATCTCCACAAAGGCCGAACCCTCGTGCTCGGCCGCGGCCCGCAGCACCGACTGGAGGTGCTTGCGGTCGGAGTCGATGGTCCGACCGACGAAGGTCGCCTCCGCGCCCAACGCCAGCGAGAGTGGGTTGAAGGGTGCGTCCGCCGACCCGACAGGCGTCGACTTGGTGATCTTGCCGACCTCGGAGGTGGGGCTGTACTGCCCCTTCGTCAGGCCGTAGATCCGGTTGTTGAACAGCAGGATCTTGAGGTTGACGTTGCGGCGCAGCGCGTGGATCAGGTGGTTGCCACCGATGGAGAGCGCGTCGCCGTCGCCGGTGACCACCCAGACCGAGAGGTCGGGACGGGAGACCGACAGCCCGGTGGCGATCGCCGGGGCCCGCCCGTGGATCGAGTGCATCCCGTAGGTGTTCATGTAGTACGGGAAACGCGACGAGCAGCCGATGCCCGAGACGAAGACGATGTTCTCCCGGGGGATGTTCAGCTCCGGCATGAACTGCTGGACGGCGGCCAGGATCGCGTAGTCACCGCAGCCGGGGCACCAGCGCACCTCCTGGTCGGACTTGAAGTCCTTGGCGGTGAGCTTGAGGGCGACGGGCTCAGACATTCTTCAGGACCTCTTCCAGCATCGTCTCCAGCTCGGCGGCGGTGAACGGCAGGCCGCGGACCTGGTTGTAGCCGATCGCGTCGACCAGGTAGCGGGCCCGGATCACGTGGGCGAGCTGGCCGAGGTTCATCTCGGGGATGACCACCCGGTCGTAGGAGCGCAGCACCGCGCCCAGGTTGGCCGGCATCGGCGCGAGGTGCCGCAGGTGCGCCTGCGCCACCGGCAACCCGCGCTGGCGCAGGGCGCGGCAGGCGGCACCGATCGGGCCGTACGTCGAGCCCCAGCCGAGCACCAGCACCCGGGCGTCGCCGTCCGGGTCCTCCACCTCGACATCGGGGACGTCGATCGCCTCGATCCGGGCGGCCCGGGTACGCACCATGAAGTCGTGGTTGGCCGGGTCGTACGAGATGTCACCGGTCTTGTCGGCCTTCTCCAGCCCACCGATGCGGTGCTCCAGGCCCGGGGTGCCGGGGATCGCCCACGGCCGGGCCAGGGTCTGCGGGTCGCGCAGGTACGGCAGGAAGGTGCTGCCGTCCTCGCCGTTGGGCGCGGTGGCGAACTCGACCCGCAGGTCCGGCAGGGACGCCACGTCGGGTAGCAGCCACGGCTCGGAGCCATTGGCGACGTAGTTGTCGGAGAGCAGGATCACCGGCGTGCGGTAGGTGAGCGCGATCCGCGCCGCCTCGATCGCGGCGTGGAAGCAGTCGGCCGGGGACTTCGGCGCGATCACCGCGACCGGGGCCTCGCCGTGCCGGCCGAACAGCGCCATGTTCAGGTCGGCCTGCTCGGTCTTGGTGGGCATGCCGGTGGACGGGCCGGCCCGCTGCACGTCCACGATGAGCAGTGGCAGTTCCAGCGCCACGGCCAGCGAGATCGTCTCGCCCTTGAGTGCCACCCCCGGGCCGCTTGTGGTGGTCACACCGAGCGCACCGCCGTACGAGGCACCCAGCGCCGCACCGATCGCCGCGATCTCGTCCTCGGCCTGCATGGTGGTGACGCCGAAGCGCTTGTGCTTGCTCAGCTCGTGCAGGATGTCCGAGGCCGGCGTGATCGGGTACGCGCCGAGGAAGACCGGCAGGCCGGAGCGGACCCCGGCGGCGACGAGGCCCAGCGACAGCGCCATGTTGCCGGTGATGTTGCGGTACGTGCCCGCCGGCATCTTGGCCGGCTTGACCTCGTACCGGACGGAGAAGTCCTCGGTGGTCTCGCCGAAGTTCCAGCCGGCTTTGAAGGCGGCGACGTTCGCCGCGACCAACTCGGGCCGCTTGGCGAACTTGCGTTCCAGGAACCGCAGGGTCGACTCGTACGGCCGGGAGTACATCCAGCTGAGCAGACCGAGGGCGAACATGTTCTTGGCCCGCTCGGCGTCCTTCTTGGACACGTCCTGTTCGGCCAGGGCCCCGATCGTCATCGAGGTCAGCGCCACCGGGTGGACCGCGTAGCCGTCGAGCGTGTCGTCGTCGAGCGGGTTGCTCGCATAGCCGACCTTGGCCAGGTTGCGCTTGGTGAACTCGTCGGTGTTGACGATGATGTCGGCGCCCCGGGGCAGGTCGGCGAGGTTCGCCTTGAGCGCCGCCGGGTTCATCGCCACCAGCACGTTCGGTGCGTCACCCGGGGTGAGGATGTCGTAGTCGGCGAAGTGCACCTGGAAGCTCGACACACCGGGTAGGGTGCCGGCGGGCGCCCGGATCTCGGCCGGAAAGTTGGGCAGCGTGGAGATGTCGTTGCCCAGCTGCGCGGTCTCCGAGGTGAACCGGTCGCCGGTGAGCTGCATGCCGTCGCCGGAGTCGCCGGCGAACCGGATGACCACCCGGTCCAGTTGGCGGATCTGCTTGCTCACGGCCGCACCTCGCTTTGTCGCGTGCCGCGCTGCGGCCGGCTGAACTGGCTGGTGACCCCGTCTTGCCCGGCCACGAAGACCTCCTTGACGTGCCGCTGCACCCGGCCGTCCGGTGACCGTCCGGCCCGCTGTCGTTCCTCACCTGAGAGCCTACGTCGAATCGAGGTCACCTCCTGCCCACAGGTCCGCCGACTGGGATCGGATTGTGTGGGTTTATGCGTGCCCTTGGGTGCTTTCGCCCGGCCCGCCGTAATCCAGATCACCGCCCCTTCGCCGAGCCGGTCGTTGCGCCCGGAACCAGATGCCGCCCTCGGTCTCCGGCCCCGATCCGGTCCCGGGAGGTGCGCCGGCTCCGGTCCGCTGGCTCGGTGTCGATCCGGTCCCGGCGTGGGGCACCGCCATCCGGCGGCGTAGCGACATGGTGACCAGACCGAGGGCGAGCAGCACCGGCAGCGCGATCAGCGACACCGCCGTCCGGGTCGTCGAGGTCATCCCGCCGTCGGCTGCGGCGGCCGGTGGCGCGCTCGGTGCGGCGACCGGCCCCGGTGGCGGCACCACCGCCGGTTCCTCCGGCGCCGCCATGATCCGGAAGTTGAGTCGGACCCGCCGGCTGGGGCCGTCCCGGGCGTCGAGGTGGCCGATCACCACACCGGCGAGCGGTCCGGACCGGGGTGCCCGCGGCGTCGCCGCGATCGGCAACCGCAGCTCCGCCGTCCGTCCCGCCGGCACCGGTCCCAGTTCACAGTGGGTACGCGTGGCCGTCGCGGTCACGCAGCCGGAGGGCGGTACCGGCACCGTGATCCCGGTGGGCAGTTCCACCTCGACCCGCCCCTGCGCCGCGCCCCTGCCGCTGTTGCCGAGCGAGACGGTGAGTCCGGCGCTGCCCCCGTCGGCGTCGATGGCGACCTCGTCGGCCCGCAGGGTGATGCCGCCGCTGTCGACCTGCACCCCGGCCGGCCGCGACGGTGCGCCGGTCGACACCGACGTCGGTGTCGACGTCGGTGTCGGCCGAGGGCTCGGCGGAACGGACGTCGGCCGTGGCGTGCTGGTTGCCCTGGGTGGGCTGCCCGGCGTCGGTACCCGGGTCGTGCCGCTCGGTGCGGGTATCGACGGCGACGGTGGCGGGCTGGTCTCGCCCGGCGGTTCCACGGTGGCCGGCGGGGTGGTGGGCTCCGTCGGGTCGCCCGTCGGCTCACCTGGCGGGCTGTCCGGCCCGGACTTGCCGGTGCGGTCCGGTCCCGTCTCGCCGGTGCGGCTCACCGGCGCGCCGGTCGCCGCCCAGCCGGGTACCGCGGCGACGCCGGTCGCCAGGCCGACGGTCAGGGCGCAGGCCAGCAACGGCAGCAGCCGCCATCGGTCGGCCCACCGCTGGGCGGGTCGTCCATCCGGCCGAACCATCGGGCCTCCGTGCTGGTGGTTGGTGGTGCTGCCATGTTGGCCAGAAGTTGCCCGAGGACACTAGTCCCCGGTGAAAACAACTTCGCAACGCCGCGGCGAATTGATCCGGGCGGTAGGCTGACCGACCGTGACCGGTTACCTGGGCTCGTACGCGACGCTCGGGCTGCTGCTGCTCGCCGGCGTGCTGTTCCTGGTCGTCGCCTTCTCGGCCAACCGGGTGCTGCGTCCCGCCCGGCCGGCCGACCCGCCCGGCAAGCGCGCCAGCTATGAGTGCGGCATCGACCCGGTCGGGGGCGACTGGGCGCAGATGCAGATCCGCTACTACGTGTACGCGTACCTCTACGTGGTGTTCGCCGTCGAGGCGGTGTTCCTCTTCCCGTGGGCCCTGGTCTTCGACCGGGCCGGCTTCGGGCTGGTCACCGTGGCCGAGATGGCGGTCTTCGTGGCCGTGCTCGCCCTCGGCCTGCTCTACGCCTGGCGTCGCCGGATCCTCACCTGGACCTGACCTCACCGTTCCCGCTGGACCTGACCCGTCCGTTCCCGTCAGGCGAGACCCCGCCGGGTGAGCACCGGTGGACGGGTGCCCGCGACGGCGGCGACCATGTCGAGGACACGGCGGGTCGGCCGGACCTGGTGGGCGCGGAACACCCGGGCGCCCAGCCAGGCGGAGATCGCGGTGGCGGCCAGCGTGCCCTCCAACCGCTCGCTCACCGGCAGGTCCAACGTCTCGCCGATGAAGTCCTTGTTCGACAGGGCGACCAGCAGCGGCCACCCGGTGTCGGCCAGTTCGCCGAGCCGCCGGGTGATCTCCAACGAGTGCCGGGTGTTCTTGCCGAAGTCGTGTGCCGGGTCGATGAGGATGCCGTCCGCCCGGACCCCGAGCGAGACCGCACGTTCGGCGAGGCCGGTCACCGTCCGCACCACGTCGGCCACCACGTCGTCGAAGGCGGCCCGGTGCGGCCGGGTACGCGGGCTGAGCCCGCCCGCGTGCGAGCAGACCAGCCCGGCACCGGTGCGCGCGGCGACCCGGGCCAGCGCCGGGTCCGCCCCCGACCAGGTGTCGTTGAGCAGGTCCGCGCCGGCGGCCACCGCCTCGACCGCCACCTCGGCGCGCCACGTGTCGATCGAGATGACCAACTGGGGGAAGGCGGCCCGGACGGCGGCGATGGTGCCGACGGTACGCCGGATCTCCTCGGCGACGTCGACCTCGGAGCCCGGTCCGGCCTTCACCCCGCCGATGTCGACGATCTCCGCGCCCTCGTCCACCGCGCGCTCCACCGCGCGCAGGGCGCTGTCGGCGGCGAACGTCGCACCCCGGTCGAAGAACGAGTCCGGGGTGCGGTTGACGATCGCCATCACCACCAGATCGTCGGGGCCGAACGTCCGTCCACCGAGCCGAAGCACCCCGGTCACGTCGCCTCCTTCACCGCCGTACGCCCGGCCGATCTCGCCGCTGCGCACCGGTGACGCTATCCGGTCGCCGCCGACGGTTCCCGGTCCCGTCCGATCCGCCGCGCCGGGTGGGGTCGCCCTGCTCCCGTCGGCGTGCCACGATCAGTGCATGGGTCAGCTTCTGCTCGTGCTGGTCGTGGCGGTCGCCGTCGCGGCGGTGGTGTTCGGAGTGACGGTCTTGGTCAGCGGCCGGGATCCCGGCCTGGTTCCAGCGGAGGCGGACGGGCGCGCGGTGCCGCTGCCCGGTGACCGCCCGCTGCGCGAGACAGACGTGGGTGAGGTGCGCTTCGACACCGCGTTGCGCGGTTACCGGATGGCCCAGGTCGACCAGGCGTTGCGTCGGGCCGCGTACGACATCGGCTACAAGACCGAGCTGATCGGCGTCCTGGAGGCAGAGGTGGCGGCGCTGCGGCAGGGGCGGACGGCCGACGCCGACGCGCTGCGGCAGGCCCGCGAGCAGTCCGCCGGTCGGGCCACGGCACCACCCGAGCCGGCCACCGCCAACGAGCCGGTCATCGAGCTTGGCACGCCGAGCGAGCCGGTCACCGCCCCCGAGCCGGTCACCGCGCCGACCGAGCCGACCACCGCGCCCGAGTCGGGCAGCTCGCTTGAATCGGCCAGCTCGCCCAGGTCGACCGCTGCCGGTGCAGCCGTCGAGCCGGCCGCGGCCACGTCCGCCGTGGATCCCACCCCGGAGAGCGGCACCGAGTTCGGCGCACCGGCGACGGACCGGACGGCCGAGGCGAAGGACGAGCCGGACGCTGCCGCGGTCCGCTCGGAGCCGAAGTGAGCGATCCGGACACTCCTGACGATCTTCGCGAGGCGGCGCAGCCCGGTGCCGGCGAGGTGACCGCCACCGTGATCGTCAACGCGCCGGCGGAGCAGGTCTTCGCGGCGCTGCTGGCCTGGGAACGGCAGTCCGACTGGATCCCGTTCACCAAGGTGCGGGTGGTCGAGGGCGACGGTGGCGAGGGCAGCCTGATCGAGGCGGTCACCACGCTCGGCCCGGCGGTGCTCCGGGACGAGATGCGGGTGGTCCGGGTCGACGCGCCGTACGAGATCGGTGTGGTGCACTGCGGGACGCTGCTGCGCGGCCCGGGTGTGCTGCGCTGCACCCAGTTGGCGGGCGGGCGCAGCCAGGTGGTGTGGCACGAGTGGTTCCACGTGCCCGGCGGGCCGGCCGGCCGGGTGGCCTGGCCGGTGCTCTGGCCGGGCTCGAAGTTCAGCCTCACCCAGGCGCTGCGCCGCTTCGCCCGCCAGGTCGAACAGGGCCGCCTGCCCTGACCATCGAGCTGCCCTGACCATCGAGCCGTGGCGCATCGAGGAGCCTGAACGTCGGGGGGCCTGACTAGCCTGGGTGCCGTGACTGACCTGGTGATCGGCGCCGACGGGCTGGCCCGCTGCGCCTGGGGAGCGAGCACCCCCGACTACGCGATCTACCACGACACCGAGTGGGGCCGCCCGCTGCATGGTGACGACGAACTCTACGAGCGGATCACGCTGGAGGCGTTCCAGTCCGGGCTGTCCTGGCTGACCATCCTGCGCAAGCGGCCCGCGTTCCGGCGGGCCTTCGACGACTTCCGGATCGCCGCGGTGGCCGGCTACGGCGAGGCCGAGGTGGCCCGGCTGCTCGCCGACGCGGGCATCGTCCGCAACCGCGCCAAGATCGAGGCGGCCATCGCCAACGCGCGGGCCGCACTGGAACTGCCCGCGGGGCTCTCCGCGCTGCTCTGGTCCTTCGCACCGAGCGGCCGGCCCCGGCCCACCAGCCACGCCGAGGTGCCGGCGCTCACCGAGGCCTCCACGGCGATGGCCAGGGCGCTCAAGAAGCGCGGGTTCCGCTTCGTCGGCCCGACCACTGCGTACGCGCTGATGCAGGCGACCGGGATGGTCGACGACCACCTCGCGGGCTGCCACGTCGTACCGTCCGGTGCGGGCGTGATGGGATAGCACCATGACGACCGACACCGCACACCGGGTGAACGGGGCGAGCTACGCGGAGAACACGGGCACCTGGGCGGTCCTGCTGCCCGCCGGGCGGTACGACGCCGAGCGGCTCGTCCACCATGACACGCTGGAGCTGACCGGGCTGGCGGAGGTCGGCCTGCCCCGCCCCGGCGACCAGATCGCGGTGCTGGCCGCCGAGCCGACCCGGCTGGTGGCGGTGGGCCGGGTCGCCGCGCCGACGGCCCAGTGTCCCGAGGACCCGGACGACCCGCAGTCCGACCGGGGGCCGGAGACGCTTGTGGTGGCGTACACCCGGCGCGCCTTCGACCAGCCGGTGCCGGCCGACGCGCTTGTGCTCGGCGGTCCGGTGACCGCCCTCGACCCGGGCACCTTCCGCGAGCTGGTCGACCGGCTCGGCCCGCCGCCGCAGCGACGCTCGTGGCTGGTCAGCCTGGACCTGCCGATCGAGGCCGACTCGCCGGCCGAGGCGGTCCGTCTGTTCTGGGCGTACGTGCAGGAGTTGGGCCCGCGCGAGCTGCCCGCCTTCGTCTCGCCCTCCGGAGACGAGCTGGCCATGCAGGCGTTCGTGCTCGGCGCGGAGGCGAACCAGGATCCGGAGGAGGACGACTGACGCCGACGCGGGCCCTCCGGCCCGCGCCAGCGCGGCGTGGCCGCGCGCGGACGTCGTGTTCCACCCGCCGACGCGGGCGGCTCAGCGGCCCTCGAAGACCGGCTTCTGCTTGTTGACGAAGGCCATGGTGGCCGCCCGGTGGTCGCTGGTGCCGCCGCAGATCGCCTGGGCCTGCGCCTCGGCGGCCAACGCGTCGGCCAGGGTGCCGGCGTCGGCCACGGAGAGCTGGCGCTTGATCGCCGCGTACGCCACCGTCGGGCCGGCGGCCAGCCGGGCGGCGAGTTCCTGGGCGGCCGGCAGTACGCCGTCGTCCTCCTCCACCAGCCGGTTGAGCAGGCCCAGTCGGCACGCCTCCTCGGCGCGTACCGGCTCGGCCAGCATCAGCAGCTCGACGGCCTTGGCGTGGCCGACCAGCCGGGGCAGCGTCCAGGACGCGCCGGTGTCGGCGGCGAGCCCGACCTTGGCGAAGGCCATCAGGAAGCTGGTCGACGGCCCGCCGATGCGGATGTCGGCAAGGAACGCCAGCGAGGCACCGGCCCCGGCGGCCATCCCACGGACCGCGGCCACCACCGGCTTGGGCAGGCTGGCCAGCCGGGCGGCGATCGGGTTGTAGTGGGCTCGGACGGTGTCCAGCGGGTTGCCGCCGCCCCCCGATTCCAGGGTGCCGACGTGCTCGCGCAGGTCCTGGCCGGCGCAGAACGACCCGCCGGCACCGGCGAGCACCACCGCCCGGCAGCTCCGGTCGGCCTCCAGCTCGGCGAGGACGTCCCGCAGCGCCTCCTTGAGTGCCACGTCGAGCGCGTTCATCGCCGTCGGGCGGTTGAGCGTGAGGGTGGCGACGGCGTCGGTGCGGTCGACGAGCAGCGGGTCGGTCACGTCTGGCGATCCTTAGGTCGGGCTGACCGGTTACCACCGTCGAGGCACTGCTCGACGTACCGGTCCGCGGCCGGCCGGAGCCGGGCCGCGTGGCGGTCGAAGAAGCCGGCCGCGGCAATGCCGGGCCAGCGTTCGGGCAGCAGCGCCGGGGGCAGCTGCGGGTCCCGGAAGAGGAAGGTACGCCACGCGTGCACCAACCGGAACCGGGCGGCGTACGCGTCCTCGTCGCTGCTGCGGACGGTGATCCCGGCAAGCGCCGCCCGCTGCTCGGCGACGAAGCGCTCGTAGGCCCGGCCGATCTCGGCCAGGTCCCAGGCCCGGCGGACCAGACCCATCGCGCCGGGGGTGCCGGCGGCGTGCGCGGCGCTGAACCGCTCGAAACGTACGCCCGCCTCGTTGAGCAGCAGGTCGAGATCCTCGGCGGGCCGGGTGGCGACCCAGGTCTGTTCGTCGAGCGTGCCGTAGCCGAGGTAGCGCAGGTTGGCGGCGAGCCGCTGGCGGTCCCGGCGCGCGGTGGGCGCGTCCAGCACCAGCAGGTCGAACCGGCCGTCCCAGGTGACCCGGCCGGTGCGGTAGATCCGGGAGGCGGCCTCGTCCAACCGGCGGGCGGCTTTCGGTGTGATCGAATAGCCCGGTCCGGAGACCAGCTTCAGCGGTTCGAGCCAGCCCTGACGCACCATCCGGGAGACCGCCGTCCGGACGGCCGGTGGCGCGATCCCGAGCGGTGCCAGGAGCTTGACCAGGGCGGCAACCGGTGCGCGGCCACCCCGGGGCCGGAGATGGTCGCCGTACAGGTCGAAGAGAGCCGACCGTGCCTGCATGACCGCACATTGTGACAGGCCATCTCGGGATAAGCTAGATGCTGTTACATCAATGCTGCTTCGGTTTGGGTCCGGCGGTGTTCATCAGGGAAAATCGTTGGTCGACAACCCCCGTGCAGGTTGCGGGAGGTCATGGCTAAGTGGCTGTGGGGCAACCCACCGACCCTGGTGTAGGTCTGAGGGGAGACAACATGGCGGCGATGAAGCCGCGGACGGGCGACGGTCCGCTGGAAGTCACCAAGGAGGGCCGGGGCATCGTCATGCGCGTTCCGCTGGAGGGCGGTGGCCGGCTCGTCGTCGAGATGACTCCCGACGAGGCGACGGCGCTCGGTGACGCGCTGAAGGCGGCCGCCGGCTGAAAGGCCGGTCCGTCAGCGACGCTCGCCGCCGCGGACGGTTTCGTCTAGCCCTGAGCCACCGGCTACCGCCGGTGGCTCAGGGCCTTCACATCATTTCGCGGGCGTTCCGGTCCGCGACCTTCCTCAGGAGGTACGGCTCCGCGTGCTCGCCATCCGTCTGACCGCCGAGCCGGACCGGCTCGACACCGTGGCCCTACCCATCCGACCTGGCGGAGCCGACGACGCGCCGGCCGGGCCGGTCCCGACCGGCGTGGCGCTGCCCGACGGGGTCGCCGACGAGGCCGCTGCGCTGGCCCCGCTGGCGCGACTGACCGGCCGGGCCGGTGAGGTCCGCGTCCAACTCCGACCGGGAGCTGTGCCGGCCCGGCTGCTGCTGGTAGGGATCGGCGCGGGCGACGAGGCGGCCTGGCGGTCGGCCGGAGCGGCACTGGTCCGGGCCGCCAAGGATGAGACGCATGTCACATTAGCTTTGCCGGGCGGCGTGTCGCCGGAGGCGGTTCGTGGTCTCGTCGAGGGGCTGCTGCTGGGCTCGTACCGGTTCCGGCTCGGTGCCGACGCCGACGCTCCCACGCTCACCGGCGTCGACCTGGCGCTCGACGACCCCGAGAGCCACGAGCAGGCGGTGGAGACGGCCCGGACGACCGCCCGGATGACCCGGCTGGCCCGCGATCTCACCAACACCCCGTCCTCGGTCAAGAACCCGGAGTGGTTCGCCGGTCAGGTCGCCGAGGCCGCCGCCGGCCTGCCCGGGCTGCGGCTGCGGGTCCGCGAGCCCGAGCAGCTGGCCGCCGAGGGATTCGGCGGGATCCTGACCGTCGGCGGCGGCTCGGCCAGCGGGCCGCGCCTGGTCGAGTTGGACTGGCAGCCGGCCGACGCCCGGACCCACGTGGTACTGGTAGGCAAGGGCATCACCTTCGACACCGGTGGCATCTCGATCAAGCCGGTGCCGGCGATGAAGCTGATGCGCAAGGACATGGCCGGGGCGGCTGCGGTCGTCGCGGCCACCCTCGGCGCGGCGGCGCTGCGGCTGCCGGTCCGGGTCACCACGCTCGCCCCGCTGGCCGAGAACATGGTCAGCGGCGGCGCCTTCCGTCCTGGCGACATCGTCCGGCACTACGGCGGGCTGACCAGCGAGACGACCAACTCCGACGCGGAGGGGCGGCTGGTCCTCGCCGACGCCCTGGCCTACGCCGTGCAGGAGCTGAAGCCGGACCTGCTGATCGACCTGGCCACCCTGACCGGGGCGAACGCGGTCGCGCTCGGCACCCGTACCGGTGCCCTCTACAGCGACAACGACCAGCTCGCCAAGGACCTGCTGGCCGCCATCGACGCGGCGGGCGAGTCCGCCTGGCGGATGCCGCTGCCCGCCGACTACGTCGAGCATCTCGGCAGCGACCTGGCCGACCTGTACAGCGCGCCCACCCAGGGGGCCGGCTCCGTGCTCGCCGCGCTCTACCTGCGGGAGTTCACCGGCGAGCTGCGGGACCGGTGGCTGCACGTGGACATGTCCGCCCCCTCCTGGTCGGACCGGGACGACGCGGAGCTGACCCGGGGCGCGACCGGCTGGGGCGTACGCGGGCTGCTGCGCTGGCTGGGCACGCTCGCCTGAGCGGATGGCTCAGCACCTGACGGCGGCGAGCAACCCGCTGCCCACCGGCAGCAGCGCCGGGATCCAGTGCTCCGACTCGCGGATGGCCTTCACCGTCTCGCGTACCGTCACCGTCTCGGCGTCGCGCGCCGCCGGGTCGCCGATCCGGCCCCCGGCCAGCGTGCCGTTGAGCACCAGCACACCGCCCGGTCGCAGCAGCCGCAGGGCGGCTTCCACGCAGGCGGTGAAGCCGGTCGCCTCGGCGTCGACGAAGACCAGGTCGTACGCGCCGTCCGCGAGCCGGGGAAGGACGTCCAGCGCCCGGCCCGTGATGATCCGCGTACGGCCGGCGGCGAAGCCGGCCTCGGCGAAGATGCGTCGGGCGATCCGCTGGTGCTCCACCTCGACGTCGATGGTGGTGAGCACCCCGTCGGCACGCATGCCGCGCAGCAGCCAGACGCCGCTGACACCGGTGCCGGTGCCGATCTCGACCACCGCGCGGGCGTTGCCGGCGGCGGCGAGCAGGCGCAATGCGGCACCCGCACCGGGGGTGACCGCGTCGAGACCGACCTCGCGGGCGAGGCTGCGCGCGGTGCGCAGGACTAGATCCTCGGTTACGTACGACTCGGCGAAACTCAGAGCCGGGTTCGTCGAACTGCCGGAACCGGCGACCGTGGCGATGGGACACCTCCGGGCGGCGAGCATGATGCGCGGGGCGGGTGGGCATTGTGACTCTAGAGGCGGGCCGCCAGGGGCGCAGCCGGGCGTCCACCCGCAGTGACAACCGATGACCCGTCGGGGCGTATCCGTGCAATCCTGGAAGCGGTGTCCTGTCGACCGCTCACGGACGACGTCCGATCGCGGAGCGTGGATACCGGGGACGGAGTGGGAGGCACCGAGTGACCGACGGCTGGGACTGGCGCCAGCCCGGTGGGAGCGGCGTACCGGCGGGACAGCCGGGGCCCGGACACCCGCCGGCGGGCTCGCCGCCGACACCGCTGCCGGGCGGCCAGCCGGCCGCGTCAGCGCAGCAGGGCGGCCACGCGGCATCGCCATGGTGGTCCGACGCGCTTGCCGATCCGTGGCGAGACCCGCACGCCAGGGCGGCGGTGGTGATACCGGCGGTGCCGGCTCCGGGCACCGAACCGGAACCGGTCACCGACCCGGACGCCCCCGGGCGTCCGAGGCTTCGTCATCTGATGCTCATTCCGCTGGTGAGCGCCCTGCTCGCCGGCATGCTCGGCGGTGCCCTCGGGTACACCTTCGCGGTCCGTGGCGGCGCTGGCGCGCCGGTGCTCGGTGCCCCTGCGGGCTCCGCGCCGACGCTCGCGCAGCGGGCGCCGGAGTCGCTGGCCGGCGTCGCCGAACGGGTCCTGCCCAGCGTGGTGACCGTACGGGTGGCCGGGGCGGCCGGCACCAGTGAGGGTTCCGGCTTCATCGCCAGCGTCGACGGGCACGTGATCACAAATGACCACGTGGTCGCGGGCGGCACCGGCCAGGCGTCAGTGATCTTCAACGACGGCAGTACCGCCTCGGCGACGGTGGTGGGGCAGGACCCGGAGTCCGACATCGCAGTGATCAAGGTCTCCCGGAACGGGCTGCGTCCGGTCGAGTTCGGCGACTCCGACTCGCTCGCGGTCGGCGACCCGGTGCTGGCCATCGGTTCGCCGCTGTCGCTGGCCAACACGGTCACCGCCGGCATCGTGAGCGCCCTGGACCGGACGATGCAGGCCGGCGAGCCCGGCGGGCCGACGCGCTACTACGCCGCCATCCAGACCGACGCTGCGGTCAACCACGGCAACTCGGGCGGGCCGCTTGTCGACGCGGCCGGGCGGGTGATCGGGGTGAACTCCACGATCAAGTCCCTGGTCTCCGACGGCCAGGAGGCGGGCAACATCGGTCTCGCCTTCGCCATCCCGATCAATCAGGCCAAACGGATCACCCAGGACATCATCGGCACCGGCAAGGCCCGCCGTACGGTGATCGGCGCCCAGGTCGGCGGCCCCGGCTCGGGCAGCGGCGGCTCCGGCGTACGCCTCGCGGCGGTCGAGCCGTCCGGGCCGGCGGCCGGTGCCGGACTCCAGGCCGGTGACGTGATCCTGAAGCTCAACGGTCGCCCGATGAGCGAGCCGACCGACCTGATCGCCCTGGTCCGCAAGTACGCGCCCGGTTCGGTGGTGACCGTCGAGTACCGCCGGGGCTCCACCCGGCAGAACGCCTCGGTGACCCTTGCCGCAGATGTGAAGTGACCGCTCTCCCTCTTCTGGCCCGGCCGTCGACGTGCGTACTCTGGCTGCGGTAGCCGGGAGGAGGCCAAGCGTGTTCGAGAACCTGAACGTGTGGGAGGTCGGTGCGCTGCTGCTGCTGGCGCTGCTGATCTTCGGCGACCGGTTGCCGGCGGTGATCGCCGACGGGCTGCGCATGGTGCGCAACCTGCGCAACATGGCCCGTAACGCCACCACCGACCTGAGCAAGGAACTCGGCACCGACATCCAGCTTGAGGACCTGCACCCCAAGGCGTTCATCCGCAAGCACCTGCTCACCGAGGAGGACGAGCAGGCGATCCGGAAGCCGTTGCAGGGCATCTACGACGATCTCCGGGCGGACGTCACGCACGTGCACAACGACCTCAAGGAGGTGGCGACCGCTGCGGATCCGCGTACGCCCGCCAGCCCCTCCCCGTCGGCGCCGTCGTCGTCTTCGAGTTCCGCGCCGGTCGACGGCGCGACCCCGGCACCGGCCGCCCGCACGGCCAGCTACGACGAGATCACCTGACCACGCGACCGGTCAGCGGCCGGCCGGCTTGAGGCCCAGCGGCTTACCGAGCAGCGACTCACGCCGCAGCGCGAGCCGGTCGGCGACCTGGTTCAGCGCCTTCGCCGCCGGGGAGTCCGGCTCGGCGAGCACGATCGGATTGCCCTCGTCGCCCGCCTCCCGGACCCGGGTGTCCAGCGGCACCTGACCGAGCAGCGGCACCTGCGCCCCGATGGTCTGGGTGAGCGAATCGGCGACGGTCTGGCCGCCGCCGGCCCCGAAGATCTCCATCCGGGAACCGTCCGGCAGCTCCAGCCAGGACATGTTCTCGATCACACCTACCACCCGCTGGTGGGTCTGCAGGGCGATTGCACCGGCCCGTTCGGCCACCTCGGCGGCGGCGGCCTGCGGCGTGGTGACCACCAGGATCTCGGCGTTGGGCAGCAGTTGGGCCAGGGAGATGGCCACGTCACCGGTGCCCGGCGGCAGGTCGAGCAGGAGAACGTCGAGATCGCCCCAGTAGACGTCGGCCAGGAACTGCTGAAGAGCGCGGTGCAGCATCGGGCCGCGCCAGACCACGGCGGCGTTGCCGGCGGTGAACATGCCGATCGAGATGACCTTCACGCCGTGCGCCTGGGGCGGCATGATCATGTCTTCGACGCGGGTGGGGCGACCGTCCGCGCCGAGCATCCGGGGCACCGAGTGCCCGTAGATGTCCGCATCCACCACGCCCACGGAGAGGCCCCGGGCGGCCAGGGCCGCAGCCAGGTTCACCGTCACGCTGGACTTGCCCACGCCGCCCTTACCGCTGGCCACCGCGTACACCCGGGTGCGCGAGCCGGGCTGGGCGAAGGGGATGACCGGCTCCTCGGTCGCACCGCCGCCGCGCAGCTTGGCCTGGAGCGCCTGGCGTTGCTCGGGGCTCATCACGCCGAACTCGATCTCGACGCCGGTGATCCCGCTCACCGCGCCCACCGCAGCGGTGATGTCCGTACGCAGCTTGTCCTTCAACGGGCAACCGGCCACCGTGAGCAGCAGCTCGACCCGGACCACACCATCCTCGCCGACCTCGGCGGAGCGGACCATGCCGAGTTCGGTGATCGGCCGGCGGATCTCCGGGTCGTTGACGGTGGCCAGGGCGGCCTGAACGGCGTCGTTGACGGTGCTGACGGGAGCTGACATGCCCGCAATGCTACGTCGGTCGGGATCGGCTCCCGGTGCCAGCGGCACCCGGTGTGAGCGAGACGATCAGCTCTCCGGCGGTCGGCTCGCTCCGGCCTCGCGGGAGCCGTCACCCGGATGATCGTCGTCCAGTTCGTCGCGGGGCTCGTCGAGTCCGTCGCCGGTACGAGCCTCGGCCTCCGCCCGTAGCCGCCGCTCCAGCCGCTGCCGGCGCTGCGCCGCCTCGTCCAGCTCCTCGGCCAGCCGGGACAGCTCCGAGCGGACGAAGTCGCGGGTGGCCACCTCGCCCAGCGCGATCCGGAGCGCGGCGATCTCCCGGGCCAGGTACTCGGTGTCGGCCTTCTGCATGGTGGCCCGGCGCCGATCCTCCTCCAGCGCCACCCGGTCGCGGTCCGACTGGCGGTTCTGCGCCAACAGGATCAGCGGAGCCGCGTACGACGCCTGGATGGAGAGGATCAGCGTGAGGAAGGTGAAGGTGTACGGGTCGAACCGGATGCCCTCCGGTGCGAGGGTGTTCCAGACGAACCAGAGCACCAGGACCAGGGTCATGTACACGATGAAGAGCGCCGTGCCCATGCCGCGCGCGATGCCCTCGGCCCAGCGCCCGAAGGTCTCCTGATCGACCCGGGGCAGCCGCACCCCGCGTGGCTCCCGGGGCAGGTCCAGCCGCTCGGCTCGTCGCTGATCAGCCATTGCGGCGCTCCATCGGGTCGTCGTCGGCGGCGGTCGGGTTCGTGGTCGCCGATGCGGCGGGGCTCGGCACGGCGTCGCGATCCCGCCAGTCCCTGGGCAGCGAATGATCCAGCACGTCGTCGACGGTGACGGCACCCACCAGCCGGTTGTTCCGGTCGATCACCGGCATGGCCACCAGGTCGTAGGTGGCCATCCGGCGGGTGATCTCCGGCAGCGGGGTGGTCGGGCGCAGCGGGTCGATGTCGTTTACCACCACGCCGCCGAGCAGGTCGGCGGGAGGTTCGCGGAGCAGCCGCTGGAAGTGCACCATGCCCAGGTAGCGGCCGGTCGGGGTGGTCATCGGCGTACGGGCCACGAACACCTGGGCGGCCACCGCCGGGGAGAGCTGCGGTTCCCGGATCCGGGCCAGCGCCTCGGCGACAGTGGCGTCCGGCGGCAGGATCACCGGTTCGGAGGTCATCACGCTGCCGGCCGTGCCCGGGGTGTACTTCAGCAGCTGCCGTACCGGGTTGGCCTCGTCCGGCTCCATCAGGTCGAGCAGCACGTCCTGCTCCGGCGGGGGCAACTCACCGAGCAGGTCGGCGGCGTCGTCCGGATCCATCTCCTCCAGGATGTCGGCGGCCCGCTCGCGACCCAGCGCGGTGAGGATCTCGACCTGGTCGTGCTCGGGCAACTCGCTCAGCACGTCGGCGAGCCGCTGGTCGTCAAGGGCCGCGGCGACCTCGTTCCGCCGGGTGTCGGGCAGGTCCTGCAACGCGTTCGCCAGGTCGGCCGGGCGCAGGTCCTCCAGTACGGCCAAGAGGTTCGCGGTGCCGCGGGCGTCGGCGACGCCGCTGAGTCCGCGTACCTTGTCCCACTCGACCTGGTGCAGGTTGCCCCGGCGGGCGAGCCGGCCGGTGTGCTCGCGGACGGCCACCCGGGTGAGCGACCACTCACCGCCCCGGCTGCACTCCATCGCCACGTCCACCACCGTCGCCGCCCGATTCTCCGGTTCGATCTGCACCCGGCGGTCCAACAGCTCCTGGAGCACCAGCAGCTCGTTCGGGCGCTTCTCGAAGCGGCGCAGGTTCAGCGTGCCGCTGCCCAGCACGATCGCATCGGCGTCGATGGAGGTGATCCGGTTGATGGAGAGGAAGATCTGCCGGCGCATCGGCATCTCGGCGACCAGACCCACCACCTCGGGTGGTCGTTGGGCCGGGCGCAGCCGGGCCACCGCGTCGCGGACCCGGCCCACCTGGTCGCCGTTGGGATCGAAGACGGCCACTCCGGCAAGTCGGGCGATGTACACCCGGGTCGGCGTGCTCACGCGCACCAGCCTAAGGGCCTAGGGTTTATCAACATGTCGACCTTGGCTTACGAGATCGTGGACGTCTTCACCGACCGTCCGTACGCCGGGAACCCGCTCGCGGTGGTCTTCGGCGCCGAAGGGCTGGCCACCGAGCAGATGCAGCAACTGGCCCGGGAGTTCAACCTGTCGGAGACGGTCTTCGTGCTGCCCGCCACACAGGTCGGCGCGACCTACCGGGCTCGGATCTTCACCCCGACCGAGGAGTTGCCGTTCGCCGGCCACCCCAGCGTCGGCGCGGCGGTCACCGCCAGCCAGCGGGGGCTGTTCCCGCTGGGGCAGGTCACCCAGGAGTGCCAGGCCGGAGTGCTGCCGATCGAGGTGACCGAGGCGGGCGCGACCCTGACCGGCGGCAGCCCCACCCTCGGCCCGGAACTGGATCCGGAGCCGCTGTTGGAGGTGGCCGGGCTGACCGCCGAGGACCATCTCGGCCCGCCGCCCCGGGTGGCCGGCTGCGGACTGGAGTTCCCGTTCCTGCCGGTACGCCCCGACGCCCTGGCCCGCGCCCAGCTCAACTCGGTGGCGGCAGGGCGGTACGGGATCGAGCATGTGAGCGTCTTCTCCTGGAATGCCGACGCGCAAACCGCGCACGCCCGCGTCTTCGTGCCCGGACTCGGCGTACCCGAGGACCCGGCGACCGGATCGGCCGCGCTCGGTCTGGGGGTGTGGCTGGTCGCCAGCGGCCTGCTGCCGGCTGAGGGACGATCGTCGTACACCGTCGCGCAGGGGATCGAGATGGGGCGGCCCTCCTCGCTGGCCTGCACGGTCACTGCGGAGGGCGGTGCGGTGGTGGGTGCCACCGTCGCCGGCCAGGTGAAGGCGGTGGCGCGGGGAGAGATCCTGGTACCGCCCTTCGTCGGCTGACCCGGCCGACGCCGTACGAGAGGATGCCGTGGTGACCGAGGAGCCCGACCGCACCCCGTTGGTCGACGAGGCGATGAAGAAGGCCTCCGTGGCCTGGGTCGCGGTGGCCGGTGGCCCGTCGTTCGCCCTGTGGTGTGTGCCACTGGAGAACGCGCTGTTCGTGGTCACCGGTCCGGGCGAGCAGGCCGCGCCGGGGTTGGCCGAGGCCGACGAGGCAGCGGTGACGCTCCGCGGTGACCACGGCGGCCGGATCGTGACCTGGCCGGCTCGGGTCACCCGGGTGGTCCCGGGGACCGACGAGTGGGACACGCTGGCCCCGCTTGTGGGCGCCAAGCGACTGAACGCACCGGGTCCCACCGCGGATCTGCTGGCCCGCTGGGCCGCCGACGGTTGCGCCCTGCTCCGGCTCTCCCCGGCCGGGGCGCCGGTACACGGCGCTGAGTTGCCGGCCGGCTCGCTCGCCGAGCCGCCCCGGCCGGCACCGGTGGTCCGCCCGACCCGCCGGCCGTTCCGGCTGCATCGGGTCCGGCGGCACTGATCACCCAGGTAGGCGGCCTGCGACGGCGCCATCGTGACCGCGCCCTGACGCGATGTACCGGCCGGTCGCGTGTGAGGATCTCACCTCGTGCCGCCCGTACCTGACCGTTCGCCGCCGAACCTGCTCACCACCGGAGCCCTGGCGCTCGCCGTCGTCGCGGTCTCCTCCTCCGCGCCGCTTATCGCGTTCGCCGCCGCCCCCGCCCTGGCCGTGGCGTTCTGGCGCAACGTCCTCGCGGCGGCCGCGCTGAGTCCGTTCGCGGCGGTCCGCCGCCGGGCCGAGTTCCGCCGGCTGATCACCGCCACCGGGCGGCGGGAGGGCATGTTCTGCGTGCTGTCCGGAGTGGCCCTGGCGGCCCATTTCGCCGTCTGGATGCCGAGCGCGAAGCTGACCTCGGTCGCGGCGGCGACGGCCCTGGTCGCCACCCAACCGGTCTGGCAGGGCCTGATCGCCCGGGCCCAGGGCCGGCGACTGCCGGTGGGGATGTGGGCCGGCGTGGGCGTGTCGGTCACCGGAGCGATGCTGGCCACAGGTGCCGACTTCACCGTCTCCGGCACGGCCTTCACCGGGGACCTGCTGGCGCTGGCCGGAGGCATGTTCGCGGCGGTCTACGTCGCGCTCGGCGAGCAGGCCCGGGTCACGGTCAGCACCGCCACCTACACCACCATCTGCTACGGCGTGTGCGCGCTGATCCTGCTGGTGGTCTGCCTGGTCGGGCGGGTGCCGCTGGGCGGCTTCGACGCCGGGAGCTGGCTGGCCGTGCTGGCCCTGGTCGTCGGGGCCCAACTACTCGGCCACTCGATGTTCAGCTACGCGCTGCGGCGGGTCTCGGCCACCACGGTAAGCGTGCTGATCCTGCTGGAGGTCCCCGGGGCGGCGCTTATCGGCTGGGCCTGGCTGGGCCAACTGCCCGCTCCGGCGACCCTGCCGGGCCTGGCGCTGGTCCTGGTCGGCGTCGCCGTGGTGGTGCTCGCCAGCACCCGGACCGCCCGTTCCGCGGCGCCGGTCAGCACCGCCGCCCCCGCCGACGCGGCACCGGTACGCGACTGAGGTCAGCACCGCCGTCCAGGCCGCCGCGGCACCGGTACGCGACTGAGGCCGGCTGCCTCAGACCTCGTGCACCTCCAGCACCCGGGTGTTCAGCGCGGTCTCGCCCAACGCGTTTCGTAGCGCCGTCCGCTCCGGGTCGGCCAGGAACGCCGTGTAGCCGGCCCGGGTGTCGAACCGGATGATGTGCACCTCGCTGTGCCCGTCGCCGGTCCGCAGCCGCCGCTCGACCCGGCCACCGTGTCGGGGAAGCAGGGCGAGCACGCTGTCCTCGTACTGCTGGCCGGCCTCTACCGCAGCGGCCGGATACTCCACCAGGGCGACCAGGCGCACTGCGGCGGCCGCCTCGGTGACCAGCGACTTCCAGAACTGGTGATCCACGTGACCGCCGGGGATGCCCTCCCGCCGGCCGGTGTCGAGATAACCGTGCCGCCGGTAGAAGTCCGGGGCCTGGAAGGAGAACGAGGCGACCGAGATCTCCGTGCAACCCCTCCGCCGGGCCTCCTCCTCAGCCGCCGCCAACAGCCGGCCGCCCCAGCCCTCACCGCGCCGGTCGGCGCGGACCCAGACCATGTTGATCCCGGCGCAGCCGCCCCAACTCCACCCGGTCAGCCCGGCCACCAGCGCACCATCGGACCCGGTGACCCGTACCGAGAGATCGGCCTCGTCGTCGGCGCCGGTCGCCCGCTGGTTGACGGCGGTCAACTCCGCGTCCAGCCGGGCCGCCAACTCCTCGTCCGTGCCGAGCACCCGCAGGCTCTCGCTCCCCGTGATCGTCACATGCCGGAGTATCCCAACGCCCTCGATCCCACGCGACCCCATGTACATCCTCATGCGGATCCTGATGGCCGCCCGGATGCACGACAAGCAGGCCATCGACGGCCCGTTCCTACAGCTCCGGACCGCCCGCCCCGACCGGAATCGGGGCGGGCGCGTCGTTTCCTGTCGCTTTCAGCTGGTGGACGAGCTCGCGATGGCGAACCCGATGGCGACGACGTAACCGATGATCACCAGCGCCAGCAGGCCGGTGAGGATCCAGCCGACGATGATTGCCGCCTTCGCCATGCCCTCACCGCCCTCGCCGGTCTCCCGGATCTGACGCATGGCCACGTGCCCCATGATCGCGCCGATCGGCGCGGTGATGCACGAACCGATCCCGATCAGGGCGAGCACCAGGGCGACGATGGCCATCGAGTTCGTCTGCCGCGGCGGATAGCCGTAGCCGGGCGGCGGCGGGTAGCCGGGCTGGGGCGGCGGGTAGCCGGCGGGTCCGTACGCCGTGCTGCCCGGGTCCAACTTCGCGCCGGCGTACGGGTCGGCGGGCGGGTAGGGGGTGGTCGGCTGGTACGGGTCGTATCCGAAGGGCTGCTGCGGTACGGGTTGCTGCGGGCTCACCGGCAGAGTCGGGTCGGCCGGCGGGCTGGAGGGCTGGCCGGTCGACGCGGGGTCGGGCCAGCCGCCGGACGGCGGGGGCTGTGTCATCGGGCTCACTTCCGTCGCGATGCTCGGGCGCAGTCAGGGTAGCCACCACCCGGCAACCCTTCGACGCGCCCGGCAGCGGGTGCCGCGTTGCTCGGCGCCCCGGCAGGAGGCAGGATCTCGGCATGGCGATTGACGCGCGTGCGGCAGACCGGTCCGGCGGCAGGACGAGGCGGGATGTCAGCCGTCCCGGCGTGGCCCGACGCTCTCGCCCCGCCACAGGGCCGGGGCCCGACGACCAAGGTTCACCGGCTCCGCTGCCCGACCCGGTGACCATGCGGCTGGACGGCAAGGTCGCCCTGGTGACCGGTGCGGGCAGCCCGGACGGCATCGGGTACGCCACCGCGCGGCGACTGTCCGACCTGGGTGCCCGGGTGGCGATCGTCTCCACCACCCGGCGCATCCACGACCGGGCGGGCGAACTCGGCGTGACCGGCTTCGTCGCCGACCTGACCGACGAGTCGGAGGTCGGCGCGCTGGCGGACGCGGTCGCCGAACAGCTCGGTGACGTGGAGGTCCTGGTCAACAACGCCGGCCTGGCCAGCCGGGCCAGCCCGGAGGTGCTGCGGCCGGTCGCCCAGCTCAGCTACGACGAGTGGCGGGGCGAGATCGATCGGAACCTGACCACGGCGTTCCTGTGCAGCCGGGCGTTCATCGGCGGGATGGCCGAGCGGGGCTGGGGCCGGATCGTGAACCTGGCGGCCACCGCCGGTCCGGTCAACGCGCTGCCCACCGAGGCGGCGTACGCGGCGGCCAAGGCGGGCGTGGTGGGGCTGACCCGGGCGCTGGCGATGGAAATGATCGCCGACGGGGTGACCGTCAACGCGGTGGCGCCCGGCACCATCTACACCGCGGCCTCGACGATGGCCGAGATCAAGCAGGGCCTGGGCACGCCGGTGGGTCGCCCCGGCACCCCCGACGAGGTGGCTGCGGCGATCACCTTCCTCTGCTCGCCGGCGGCGTCCTACATCACCGGTCAGATGCTGGTGGTCGACGGTGGCAACAGCGTGCGGGAGGCCCAGTTCCGCTGACCGCCGCCCTGCGGCTGGCCGGCGTTCGGCTACTGCCCGGTGCTCGGATATTGCCGGCGCTCGGTTACTGCCCGGCGTTTCGGCTGGTCAGGTGCGGGTGCCGTCCGAACCGGCCCAGATCACCAGGGCCAGCCAGCCGCAGCAGAACACCAGGTAGAGCCCGGTGAAGATGTAGCTGAGCACCAGGCCCCAGGTGGCCAGCTGATCGCCCTCCTCACCGCTGGTGCGTAGCTGGCGTTTGGCCAGATGGCCGAGGGCGATGCCGGCCGGGGCGAAGACGAACGCGAAGACCAGCGACAGGATGGCGAGCACGTTGGTGCCGCCACCGCCACCGCCGCCACCGCCCGGCGGTGATGGTGGGCCGTACTGGCCGTAGGGCACCTGTGGGGCGTACGGCGGCTGCTGTCCCCACTGCTGGCCGTGCGGCGGCTGCCCCGGGTGCTCGTACGACGGCTGCCCGTAAGCCGGCTGTCCGTACTGCGGTGACTGCCCGTACGAGGGCTCCCCGCCCGGCGGCGGCTCGTACGACGGCTCCCCGTACGGCGGCTGCCCGCCCGGCGGCGGCTCAAACGGCGAGGGTGGCTGCTCGGGTTCTGGCGGTTGGCTCACACTGCCGGACGCTACCCGTAGGTCAGCCCAGCCGGGAGAGATTCGCGGCGGCGCGTTCGACGATCAGGCAGCGGTTCTCGACGTAGTCGATGCCGGCCTCCTCGGCGATGTGGCGGGCCTCGGGCGAGACGATCCCCAACTGCAACCAGACGGCCGGTGCGCCGATCGCGACCGCCTGGCGGACGACGTCGACGGCATCATCGGCCGGACGGAACACGTCGACCAGGTCGACCGGGTGCGGGATGTCGGCCAGGGACCGGTACACCGGTTCACCGAACAGTTCGTCGGCGGTCGGGTTGACCGGGATGATCCGCCACCCGTACCGCTGCATTTCGGCCGGTACTCGGTGCGCGGCCTTGTTCGGGTCACGCGAGGCGCCGACGACGGCGATCACGGCGGATTCGGCGAGGATCTGCTCAGCGGAACGCACCCGCCGACTCTAGCCGCGCCCTGTCGGCTCCGCCCGCTAACCGCGTGCCGCCCCGCTAACCGCGTGCCGATGCCCTTGGCGGCGGAGCCGGCTGGTGGCGGTCAGAGCAGGCTGAGCTGGACCGGCTCCGGTGCGGCCGGTGGCGACGCCTGACGGTGGTCGTCGCGTTCGGGCCGGTGCAGGCCGTGCCGGCGGGCGGCGATGCGTACCCGCGCGGAGAGTTCCCGCTGGTACGGCTGCGGGGCGTAGGCACCCGCCCGGTACAGCTCCCGGTAGCGGGGAACCAGTTCGGGGTGTTCCCGGCCGAGCCAGCCCGCGTACCACTCGCGGGCGCCGGGGCGCAGGTGCAGCGGCAGCGGCGTCACGCTGGCGGCCCCGGCGGCGGCGATCGCGGCCACGGTGGAGTCGATGGACTCGTCGGAGTCGCTGAGGCCGGGCAGTATCGGCGCCATCAGCACCCCTACCTCGAAACCGGCGTCGGCGAACTGGCGTACGGCGTCGAGCCGCCGCTGCGGGCTCGGAGTGCCCGGCTCGACCGACCGCCACAGCCCGTCGTCGACGAAGCCCACCGAGAACGACACGCTGACCCGGGTGACCCGGGCCGCCTGCCGCAGCAGCGGTAGGTCCCGCAGGATCAGGGTGCCCTTGGTCAGGATCGAGACCGGGTTCGCGAAGTCGCGCAGCGCCTCGATGATCGACGGCATGAGCCGGTAACGCCCCTCGGCCCGCTGGTAGCAGTCGACGTTTGTGCCCATCGCGACGTGCGCGCCCCGCCAGCGCGGCGCGGCCAGCTCCCGGCGCAGCAGCTCGCCCGCGTTGACCTTGACGATCACCTGCCGGTCGAAATCCGCCCCCGCGTCAAAGTCGAGGTAAGTATGAGTGTTTCGGGCAAAACAGTTGTGGCTGACCACCCCATCGGCAACGAAGTCACCAGTCCCCGTGGTGATGTCCCAGAGGGGAAGGTCCAGCCCTAGCGGTTCGATCTTGGTGACCCTGAGCCTGGCTCGGCACTTCACCGCCGCCCCCTCGATCGACCGCTTGCGGGTTATGGCGGGATCCGTGAGGTGGAAGAATCGTAGCCGTTCGATGAGGCCACCCGTGACCCGCAGAGTGCGGACCCGGTTAGCCAGCCCATGGTCCTCGAGTACGGCGGACAGGCCGAGGTGGCGCAGCGCGTCCGCTGCCTGGGCGAGGATGTCGTCGTCGCCGTTGGATATCCGTAGGATCCCCTTGCTGCAACTGCCTTCGGCATCGAAAATGCCCGCCAGGAAGCCTCGGTACCAGTCGTCGTCGGGCCGCTCGGGCCAGGCGATCAGATCTCGGATGACGCTTACTTTCGCTTCGCTGCTGGAACGGATGGCTTCCATCGCTCTGCGATTCGAACTTGCGGGCGTGAAGGAGAAGGACTTGGTGTCCACCCCGAACCCGTACAGGTATAGCCGGGTGCGTTGCAGTGCTTCCTCGTCGGCCAGTGCGAGCCGAAACCTGTGCACGGTGCCGTACGGGTACACGTAGGTGCCCAGGTGGCCGTCGCCGCGAATCATGCCGCAGAGATAGCCGCGCCGGTAGGCCTCGTTCTCCTTGGGCCCGGTCGTGAAGCGCCCGGTGCCGATCAGGCGGTTGTTGGTGGTCAGGTAAGGTCGCTGCCCGTCTCCGTTCATGGTGCCGGTGACGTGTTTCCAGCCTCGTTCGGTGAGGAAACGGTGATCGGCGCTGGCGATCAGGGTCGTTCCGTCTTCGAGCGTGACCCGGTATGCCGGTTTCACCGTCGACCACTTGGCCAGGACGGTGGTCACGACGTAACGGCGGTATGCGCCTTGCCGTTCCGTGCCGTAGATGCGATCGCCCACCTTTAGATCGCGCATTTCTCTGGTGCGCCCGTCGGCCATCAGAATCGGCGTGTCACCCGACAGGCAGTAGACACAGGCATGGCTGCATCCCCGGTAGGGGTTGACCGTCCACTCGAAGGGGACGCGAGACGTGCCGGGGACCTTGTTCAGGATCGACTTGGCGCGCACCTCGTAGAAGGTCATGCCGGCGAAGGCCGGGGTGTCGAAGGTGCGGACGGTTGCGCCGGGCAGCGCCAGCGGCAGGGGTGGAGTCGCCGGCGCTGCCCGTCCGGGATCTTCCCCGACCGGGGGAGCGGTCAGGTTCTCCCAGCGCATGGCCATTATTCGAACACACGTACGACCGTGTCGCAAGTGATCCGGCGGACATCGACGGCCGGTTGCGGTCGCCGCGGTAGAAGATGGAGGCATGGAGAGGCCGACCTTCGTCTACGACGGGGACTGCGCGTTCTGCACCAGCTGCGCCGAGTTCATCGAGCGCCGCATCCCGACCGGCGCCCGGGTGCTGCCCTGGCAGTTCGCCGATCTCGACCGCCTCGGTCTGACCGAGGCGGAGTGCGAGGAGGCGGTGCAGTGGGTGGGGCTCGACGGCAGCCGCGCCGCCGGCCCGGACGCCATCGCCGCCCTGCTGGGTAGCAGCGGCCGAGCCTGGCGGATCGCCGGGGCCGGGCTCCGCTTCGCGCCGGTACGCGCCGCCGCCTGGCCCGCGTACCGCTGGGTGGCCCGCAACCGACACCGGATGCCCGGCGGTACGGCCGCCTGCTCCCTGCCGCAGGCGAGCCGGGAGCGGCTCTACGGCCCGCCGGCCGGCGGCGCGTCAGCCGACGACCGGCGGCCCTGAGGCGGCGGTGACCGCTGGTGTTGAGGTGGTCGGGCCCGGCCCGCCCTGACCGGGCCGGCGGGCCAGCAGCCACCGCAGCGCCATCACCGGACGAATCTTCTCCAGCGGCAGGAAGCTGGTCATGGCGACCAGGTGCGGGGCGAACGAGATGGTGATGGTCGCGATGGTGACCAGGTGGAACGAGTAGAAGAATCCGATCGTGGCGAGCCGCCAGCGTTCGGGTAGCACGAAGACCAACGGGCTGAGCAGTTCGAAGGCGAGAATGCCGAACTGGGCGACGAGTAACAGGTGGGGGACCTGGGCGATCAGATCGGCCAGTTCGGTACCGCGTCGGATGATCGCCTTGGCCAGCACCGAGCCGGTTGCCCAGTCCAAACCGCCGAAGCGGAACTTGGCCCAGGCGGCGAGGAAATAGGTACAGATCACCGCGATCTGGGTGACCCGCAACGCCCAGCCGCCGGCCTCGGTCCTGGTCGGATCCCCGTGCCGCGCCCGGCCCACGGTCGGCAGCACGGCCAGCGCGACGAGCAGGGCGAACCGGTCGTGGTCCACCTTCCCGTAGCTCATCGCGATGATCATCCACTGGAAATAGAGCGCGAAGACGGACCAGCCGAGCAGCCGGGGCGCGCGACCGGTGGCCGCGAGCAGGGCGAGCAGCAACAACGCCCAGAAGATCACGCTGACCAGCGTCGCGGTCGGGGCGGGCAGCGGCAGTACGCGCCCGACGAAGAGCGGCTGGTACAGGTCAGCGGAGACGTCGACGCGGGCGCGTACCCAGGGAGTGAAGATCAGCAGGTCGCCGGCGATGAAGAGGTAGACCAGGGTGCGGAAGGCGGCGACGCGGGCGAGCGGCACCGGCTCGGTCAACCAGCGGGTCACGGCGTGACCTGCCAGCTGACCACGGTCTCGTCGACCCACCGGCCGGTGGGTCGACGGTCGGTGATGTCGTGCCAACGGATCACGATGCGGACCTCGGTCAGCTCCGGGGCGTCCGGATGCCGCCGGGCGTACGCCTCGGCCACCTGCCGAAGCAGGCTCGGATCGGCGGCGTAACGCGACTGCTGACCCTCGATCTCGGCCCGGCGGATGCCTGTCGCACCCTCACCGAGATCGACCAGGCCGCCGGTGCGGTCCACCCCCTCGACCCGGGTGTCCGGTGCGTCCGCGTCCGGCGGATCCGAGGTGGAGTACATCCGGAAGGGGCCGAACGGGAAGTGGTCGTCCTCGCCCCAGATCGTGCCGGCCAGCAGGACGGCCAGGGCGAGCGCGGTGGCCGCCACCCGGATCGCGCGACCACGGCTCGTCAAGGTATCCATCGGATGCAGAAGATACGGCACCCGCGCTCGTCGGCGTGGGCCGTGCGGTGGGCCGTATCCCAGCTGTGACGAGGGGCGGAGCGGGCGGCCGGGGTCCGAACGCCGGTGGCCGGGCCCGATCCGGGCCCGGCCACGCCGGTGGTACGCGAGTGTCAGTGCTTGTGCTCGGCGAGCTTCTTGCGTACGTCGTCCATGTCGAGCGCGCGGACCTGCTCGATGAGGTTCTCCAGCGCCGACTCCGGCAGCGCGCCCGGCTGGGCGAAGACGATCACGCCGTCGCGGATGGCCATGATCGTGGGGATAGACCGGATGTCGAACTTGGCGGCGAGTTCCTGCTGCGCCTCGGTGTCGACCTTGCCGAAGGTGATGTCGGAGTGCTTGCCCGACGAGCGCTCGTAGACCGGAGCGAACCGCTTACAGGGGCCGCACCACTCGGCCCAGAAGTCGACCAGCACGATGCCATCGCTCTCGGTCACCTGGTCGAAGTTAGCCGTGGTCAGCTCGACGGTTGCCATCTGAATCTCTCCGATCACCCGGAACAGTTACCTCTGGTGGAACCCGGCGGCGACCTATCGCATTCCCGCCCGGCTGCCCCCGAAACCCGGCCGCCTGGCCTCGTTGGGGGCTTTGTCCGCATCGATCACCGTCGGTCCGCCGGGCGGTCCGCAGATCGCAAATGCATGTCGCATTTGCGTAACCAGCCGTGATGGGAGCGTTTCCAACTTGATTGATCGCCGATCGCTCTACGAGCAGGTAACTTCGGCGTTGACGAGCACCGATTCGACCTGCGGAGATCGCTTGATGGCAGATGATCAATCACCCTCCGTAATGTAACAAAAAGATAAATGTGACCTCGGTCTCTGTGCGACCGGACGCCCGTACGGCAGAATCTTGAGACATCAGAGCGTGGGCGGCGGGTGCCGGGGAGGGCCCCGCCGCTCATTGCGTCCGGGCTCGTTCGACGGCCCCCGGCCCCTTCTGTCGACCATGAAGTTGGCCGCAGTGGTTGATCTTCAAACTGCCGGCAACCCCATGATCAACCTTACTGGGGGCGGCGCGGGTGGCGCGGGTTCGCGGCAGAGGAGCTTTCCGGCCCGTGCGGGCGCATATGCTGGCTCCGGAGGTCCCGCCATGAGCGAGCGCTGCGAGCGAGAAATCGGGCTCGGTGCGATGCTTCCGCCTGCTGCCGAGCGGAGCGGCGGGATGGGCGGTGCCCGGCGGGCAGGCGTCGATCGCCGCCGCGCCGTGCAGCCGAGCGGAGCGCCGACATGAGCCGCTCCGTCGCCGGTGAACCGCCCGCCTCCGAGCGTCACGCCGCGCGTACCCGTGCGGGCCCCTATTCGACGACCGAGTGGGAACTGCTCACCAGCCTGCCCGGCCGGGTGGTCGTGGTCGCCGCCCAGCCCGGCCCGGGGCGACCGCCCCGAGGGGTGACCGCCGGCATCGCCGGGCTGGACGCGGTGGCCGCCGGGCGGGCCTTCGACAGCGACCTCGTCCGGGCGGTGGTGGCCGAGATCTACGCCCGGCACGACGGTGCGCCGCTCTCCGCCGCGCTCACCGAACTGGTGGACGTGCTCGCCGCCTGCCGCCGGGCGCTCCGGGTGCTCGACCGACGCGCCGACCCGGCCGACTCGGCGGCGTACCGGCAATGGGTGCAGTCGGTCGCGGCCCGGGTCTGCGGCACCGCGTCGGGGGCGCTCCCGCACGGAACGCTGGCCCCCGCCGACCGCCGCTTCCTCGACCGGCTCGGTGTCGCGCTCGGACTCCGCTAGCTCGGATTCGGTTCAGCTCGGACTCCGTCAGGCTGTCGCCCGGTACGGTCCCGGCAACGGGGGCGTAACCTGCGTGACCGTGACCGGCGAGCAGCTTGACATCGGCGTGGGACCCTGGCTCGGGGATCCGCCCGACGACCCTCGGTACGACCCGGAACTGCTCGCCGACGGCGACCGGCGCAATGTCGTCGATCGTTACCGGTACTGGCGGCGGGAGGCCGTGGTCGCCGATCTGGACCGCCGGCGGCACGACTTCCACGTGGCGATCGAGAACTGGCAGCACGACTTCAACATCGGCACGGTGGTCCGCAACGCCAACGCGTTCCTCGCCGCCGAGGTGCACATCGTCGGCCGGCGCCGATGGAACCGGCGGGGCGCGATGGTGACCGACCGCTACCAGCACGTACGGCACCACGAGACGATCGAGCAGTTCGCCGCCTGGGCCACGCGGGAGGCCCTGCCGCTGGTCGGGATCGACAACCTGCCCGGGTCCCGCCCGCTGGAGACCACCACGCTGCCCCGGCGGTGTGTCCTGCTCTTCGGCCAGGAGGGTCCGGGCCTGTCGGACGCCGCGCGGGACGCCTGCGACCAGCTCTTCTCCATCGCCCAGTACGGCTCGACCCGGTCCATCAACGCCGGCGTGGCGAGCGGGATCGCGATGCACGCGTGGATCCGCACGTACGCCGGCCCGCCGCCGGACTGAGCGGCCGCCGGGCCCGGGAGGCGGCCGATCGGCGTGGCAATTCGGGCGCGGCAATCAGGTCGCTCCGCTTGACGGTTCGCCGCTGCGGGGTGACGGTGGTGTGGTGAGTGTTGCGGTGAGTTGCCCCAGATGCGGTGGATCCGTGCGGCCACCGGATCTGATGCACGCCGAGTCCCGCTGCCTGGACTGCGGGCCGGTCGCACCGCTGCACGTACCGGAACACATCGGAGCCGAGATCGTGGCCAGCGTCGTCGAGCGCATCCAGGCGCAGGGCGAGTCCGCGCGGCCGACGGTGCCGCTCTGGTGCCCCTGGCCGTTGCCGCCCGGCTGGACCACGACCGGCGTGGCGTGGGCGGGCGACGACCGGCTCGGGGTACGCGCCACCGCGGTCGCCTGCGCCGGTCCCGCGCCGCTCGGTGAGGGCCCCGCCGACCTGGTCTTCGTGGCCGAGGAGCCGGGAGTGGGGCTGGGCGCACGGTACGCGGGCGTACCCGGCCCGGACGCGGGACCGGAGCTGGCCGAGGCGTTGACCGAGCCCGGCCCGGGGCATCCCGGTCATGTCGGGCGGGCGGCGATCCGGGCGGCCGGTCACCCCACTCCACTGTGGCTCGTGAATTCCCGGACAGATCGAAGCGCGTACGCCGGCGAGGCTCGGGGATTGTGGCTGTATGCGATAGCCTGGCCGGCGAGTGCGGGACATCTGCTCGCCGAGGACGTGCTGCTGCACGACCTGGTCGAGTGGACGCCATCCGAGCTCGTGTACGGCGCACCATCTCCGTACCTGCACGGGAAGGCTTGACAAGCCCCCCGGAATGTCGGAGAACGGACGCAGATATTCACGGTAAGACACCACGCTGATACTCTGGGTGCCGCTGCGGTAATGGGACCCGGCGCCGCGCGAGAGGATGGCCCGCCATGGTCAAGAAGGTCCTCACCTGGGCCGGAATCGCATTCTTGATCTTCTTCGTCGCCTACCGGCCAAATTCTGCCGCAGACGTGTTCAAGTCACTGGGCGGCGGGATCATGGACATCGCCCAGGGCTTCGGCGACTTCTTCACCAGCCTGGTCGCCTAGCTACCGATGGGAAGCCCCTCCGGTCCGCCGTTCGATCCCGACGACCCAGACCGGGCCCGCCGGGAGCGTGACACCGAGCCGATTCCCCGGATCGACCCCGACGACGATCCGTACGGTTCCGACCCCCGCCGTGCCGACGGCCCGATCTTCTCGGACGACGCCGGTTACGGCGACGGCCCGGGCTATGGTGGCGACACCCGGTCGGGACGCGCCTGGGTGCGCGACCCGGAGGCTGGCTACCAGCCGCCGCAGATCTCCGAAGAGGAGTTGGCGGGGCTCCGGGCCGATGCCAGTGGGATGACCCCGCGCCGGGTCCTGCCGCTGGAAGACGAGCCCAGCTCGCTGGTTGCCCGCTACCTCTTCCCGACCGAGCGCTACCGGGGTGAGTGGAAGCGGCACTGGATCCACCTCGCCACCCCGCTCATCGTCGGCATCGCCGCCACCTTCGTGCTCGGCTACCTCTCCGGCTTCCTCGCCGGGCAGGACGTCGGGGCCCTCACCACGATCGCGGTCCTGCTCTGGTTCGCGGTGATGGGCTGGGTGGCCTGGCGGGTCGCCGACTGGTGGTACGACCGCTTCATCCTGACCAACAAGCGGGTAATGGTGGTCAACGGGATCATCACCCGGCGGGTCGCGATGATGCCCCTGACCCGGGTCACCGACATGAAGTACGAGCAGTCGCCGGCCGGTCGCGCGCTCAACTACGGCACCTTCGTGCTGGAGTCCGCCGGCCAGGAGCAGGCGCTGCGCGAGGTGAAGAACCTGCCCAACCCCAACGAGCTCTACCTGCGTGTGGTCGAGGAGATGTACGAGCCGCAGGCGGTCGAGGCGCGGCTGGGCAAGGAGCAGGACGAGGCCAAGGCCGACGACGGCGCCTGAAGGTTTCCCACCGAACATCGGAGCTGTCGCGGAACCTTCCGCCCTCGACCCACCTTGTCCGGCCGTGGCAGGCTGCCTGGGCGGGACCAGGAACGGAGGTGGCGCGTGGCCGACAGCGACCCGCTGGAGGAGGAGTTCCGTGATTTCGTCACGGCCCGCTCCGGCGCGCTGCTGCGGAGCGCGTACCTGCTGACCGGGGACTGGGGCACCGCGGAGGACCTGCTCCAGACGGCGTTGACCAAGACGTACCTGGCCTGGAAGCGGCTCGGCGGGATCGAGGCGATCGAACCGTACGCCCGCCGGGTCATGGTCAACACCTCCACCAGTTGGTGGCGACGCCGCTGGCACGGCGAGCGCCCGACCGCGGTGATGCCCGAGCGGGCCGCCGCCGACGTGATCGAGCAGCAGCTCGACCGGGACGTACTCTGGCGGCACCTGCGCGCGCTGCCCGCCCGACAGCGCGCCGTGCTGGTGCTGCGCTTCTACGAGGACATGTCGGAGGCGCAGACCGCAGCGCTGCTCAACATCTCGCCGGGCACCGTCAAGAGCCAGACCTCCCGGGCGCTGGCCACCCTGCGCCGGCGGATCGGCACCGAGGAGGCGCTCGTGCTACCCGGCTCCGAGGTGCCGTCCGCCGCACCGCCCCCCGTCGCGAGACGGGCGGCGACCGGCCGGCCGGGTGTGCGGGCGGCGACCGGGCCGTCCGGCGCGCGGGCGATGACCAACCGTTCCGGTACCTCCTCGACCACCGGCCGGTCCGGGCAGCCAGCGCCGGTTCCGGCTGGTGATCTTTCCAGTGATCTTTCCAGCCGACCCGCGCCGACGCCATCCGCTACGCCACCACCCGATGGACCTCCGCTTCCGGTCGCCGCGCAGCCGCGGGGTGCGCTGGCCGGAGAGCGTCGGTGAGCGCTGGTTCCGGAGGCCGTGACAACCCGAGCGGACCTCCGGGTCGTTCCTTGAGCGTGGGGCAGGACGAACTGGAACAGGCCGTCCGGGAGGCGTTTTCCCGGCAGGCGGCGGCGTCGCGTACCCCCGCGAGCGATTCAGCCGCGGCGGTTATCCGGCGGGCGAACCGCATCCAACGTCGTCGCACCCTGGCCGGCACGGGGTTGGCCGCGGTCGCGGTCGTGCTCGCCACCGCCACGGCGATGCAACTCGGCGAAGGACAGCCGCCGGTCGGGGGCACCGTGGTGATCGGCGAACCGGACCTGGGGCCGGCGGTGACCTGGACCCCGACCAGCCCGCCGACGGGCCCCGACACCCAGACCCCGCTCGCCGACGTCGACCTGGTGCTGGACGGGACGATCGCCACCGCGCAGGGGCGGCGGATAACCCTCCTCGACACCGTCCGGGTCGAGCGGGCACACCGCCGGGCCGACGGTCGCGGTTGGCTGGCGGTCGGGCCGCCGAGCCTGGCCGGCCGCTTCCTGTGGTCGGTGGCCCCGGACGGCACCGTCCAAGCGCTGCTGGCCGGTGCCGACGAGATCGTGTTGGACGCCAAGGGTCAGCAGGTGGCCTGGAAGCAGGGCACGATGCTGGCCGCAGCCAAGGTCGTCAACGGCGAGTTGGTCGCCACCGTACGCGCGGAGGTGCCGGCCGAAGTCGTGCCGCTACGGTTCGTCGGCGGCGCGGTCCTGCTGCGGCTCGCACCCGACCGTCCCGGGCACGTGCTGTGGCGCCTGCAACCCGGCCCGCTCGACCCCGGCACCGACCGGGCCAGCCGCCGGATCTTCGGCACGCTGGCCGACGGCCGCATCATCGGCGAGATCACCGGCGGGGCGGCGGAGCGCAACTGCCTGACCTTGCTCGACCCGGTGGACCTCGCCCCGGTACGCCCGGACTGCGGTCCCGAGGTGAACGGCGACGGGCCCGGGGCGGTGTCCCCGGACGGGCGCTGGCTACTGGTCAGCGGGCGGTCCGGCGGGCAGGACCGGGCGATACTTGTCGACCTGCGCCGGCTCGACCGATCCGCCGAACCGGCGCCGGCAGGGCCGGCCGTGACCGGTGCGGTGGTCTGGAGCACGGCCAGCACCGCCTACTACACCGATGCCGCCGGACGCCTGATCCGCATCGACGTCGACCGGGTGACCGCCGGCCGCCCGGCTGATCCGGTCGACATCGGCGGCCTTCCCGCCGACGTTCGTCCGGTGGTGGTGAGCGCTGACTGACCCGCCGGTCCCCGGTAACCTCGGGCGATGATCGCCCGGATCGACCTGCACGCCCACTCCACCGCGAGCGACGGCACGCTCAGCCCGGCCGAGCTGGTCCGGGCCGCAGCCGAGGCTGGCCTGGACGTCGTGGCGATCACCGATCACGACACCACCGCCGGTTGGCAGCCGGCGCTGCGGGCGCTGCCGTCCGGGTTGCGGCTGGTACGCGGCGCCGAGCTGTCCTGTCGCTGGTTCGGCGAGCAGCCACCGCTGCCGCTGCACCTGCTGGCGTACCTCTTCGATCCGGATCATCCGGAGCTGGTGGCCGAGCTGGCCCGGGTGCGGGCCGCCCGCGCGGAACGGGGCGAGCGGATAGTTGCGCTGCTGCGGGCCGACGGCATCGACGTGAGCTGGCCGGAGATCCTGGCCGGCGCGGGCGGCGGGACGGTCGGCCGGCCGCACATCGCCCAGGCGCTGATCCGGGCCGGCCTGGTCGCCACCACCACCGAGGCGTTCGGACCGGACTGGCTGGGGGAACGGTACCGGCTGCACAAGGAGGACATCGACGTCTTCCAGGCCGTGCGGCTGGTCCGGGCGGCGGGCGGGGTGCCGGTGTTCGCTCATCCGAAGGCCAGTCGGCGTGGCCGGGTCGTCCCGGACGAGCTCTTCGCCGAGCTGGCGGCGGTCGGCCTGGTCGGGCTGGAGGCCGACCACGAGGACCACTCGCCCGCCGAGCGGGCCCAGGTACGCGGGCTCGCCGCCGAGCTGGGCCTGCTGGTGACCGGCTCGTCTGACTTCCACGGCACCCACAAGGCCGTCCGGCTGGGCGCCTTCACCACGGCTCCCGAGGCGTACGAGCGGATCGTCGCCGCCTCGTCCGGGGTGACCGAGGTTGCTTCGGGCTGACCTGCGATTCCGCCTCCGGCAGCCAGCGCTACGGTGACCGGGTGGATCTCAAGCTCTTCGGCGAGGTCTTCGTGACCCTGCTGGTCATCGTCGACCCGCCGGGCATGATGCCGATCTTCCTCGCGCTGACCGGGCCGCTGTCGGCGCGGGAGCGTAACCGGGCGGCCTGGCAGGCGGTCGCGCTGGCGCTCGGCGTCATTGTGATCTTCGCGGTCGCGGGGCAGACCCTGCTCGCCTACCTGCACGTCGACCTGCCTGCGTTGCAGGCGGCCGGCGGGCTGCTGCTCATCCTGGTCGCCCTGGAACTGCTGACCGGCAAGGCCGACGATCCGACCAAGCAGGCCACCTCGAACATCGCCCTGGTGCCGCTGGGCACACCGCTGCTGGCCGGGCCTGGCGCGATCGTCGCCACCATGCTCTTCGTCCAGCAGGCCGAGGCGGCGGCGGACTACATCGCCGTCGCCACCGCGATCGTCGCGGTGATGCTGACCGTCTGGATCGTGCTGCGGTTCTCCGGCGGGATCGTCAAGATCCTGCGCCCCGGCGGCATCGAGGTGCTCACCCGGATCGCGGGCCTGCTGCTGGCCGCGATCGCCGTGCAGCTGATCGCGGACGCGATCTTCGCCTTCGTGGCCGACTTTACCGGCACGAGCTGACCGGGCCGGCGGGAGTGTCGGGGGTGGATGGCAGGATCACAGGTGTGCGACGAGCCTCCCCGACCGGACGACCCGCCGGTGGTCGCGCGCCCCGGCCCCGCAACGCGCAGCCCGAGCAGCTCGGCTTCGAGGGCATGCCGGAGCGGCTCTTTGTCTGCACCCCGAGCAAACTTGGTGCGTACGCCGACTGTCCACGGCGCTACCGCTACTCCTACGTCGACCGTCCCGCCCCGCCGAAGGGGCCGCCCTGGGCGCACAACTCGCTGGGCGCCAGCGTGCACACCGCCCTGAAGAACTGGTATGCGCTGCCCGCCGATCGGCGTCGTCCCGAGGTGCTGCCCACCCTGCTCAAGGGCACCTGGGTACGCGACGGCTACCGCGACGACGAGCAGGAGCGCGACGTCTACCGGCGGGCACTGGGCTGGCTGGAGGCGTACGTCGACGGGCTCGATCCGACCGACGAGCCCGTCGGAGTGGAGCGGGTGGTGGCGGTGAAGACCGGCGTACTGGCGTTCAACGGCCGGGCCGACCGGATCGACTCCCGGGCCGGCGACGACGGCCCCGAGCTGGCCATCGTCGACTACAAGACCGGCCGGGCCGGGCTCGACGCCGACGACGCGCGCGGCTCACAGGCCCTGGCGCTCTACGCGTACGCGGCCGAGCGGGTGTTCCGCCGGCCCTGCCGTCGGGTCGAGCTGCACCACCTGCCCAGCGGCACGGTCGCGGCGCACGAGCACACCGCCGAGTCGCTGGCGCGGCAGGTGACCCGGGCCGAGGAGACCGCCCGCGACATCATGGCGGCCGAGCGGGCCGTCACCGACGGCACCGATCCCGATGACGCCTTCCCGACCACGCCCGGGCCGCGCTGCGCCTGGTGCGACTTCCGGCGCACCTGCCCGGCCGGTGCGGCAGCCCCGGAGAAGGAGCCGTGGGCCGCCGTGGACCGCCCTCCGGAGCAGCGCTGACCGGCCGGTCCAGAATCAGGGCCGGACGCCCGCCGGGCTTTCGGCCAGGCGGGCGACCCGGGTCACGGCGTAACGCCTGCCAGGTCCTCGGCTCGGCGGGCCACCGGATCACGGCGTAAGGCTGGCCAGGCGGGCGACCCGTTCCTTGGCCGCGCGCTGCATCGGGCCCTCCCGCCAGTCGCGCGGTAGCGCGGTGAGGGCGAGGCGCAGCGCGCGTACCGACACGTCGGCCGAGAGGGCGGTGGTGGGCAGGCCGAGTCCGCCGTACAGTCGCCGGGCCCAGGCCGGCAGCAGCGCGAGCGCGGTGCCGGCGACGCCCAGGTAGGCCCAGCGGGGTGGCCCGAGGTTGAGCCCGAGCCGGGCGGGGAGGCTGAGCCGCCAGGGCAGCGGTGGCGCGGTCAGGAACAGGGCGGTCTCGGCGGCTTCCCGGGTCATCCGTAGCTGGGGCCGGACGCGCCGGTAGTACTCGGCCACCTCGGTGGCCGTGCCGGGAACCGTCTCCGGGTCCAGCCCGACCAGGGCGGCGGATCGGCGTTGCTCGGTGTAATACCGGTCCACCTCGGCCGCGTCCAGCGGTACGCCAGCCCGGCGCGCGGTGTCGAGGAACGACTCCACCTCGGCGACGTGCACCCAGCGCAGCAGGTCCGGCTCGTCCACCCGGAACCGCTCGCCGGTGACCGGGTCGTCCGCCGTCATCCTGGCGTGCAACCGGCGGAGTCGCCGCCCCGCCTCCTCCGCCTCGGCGGTGGTGCCGAAGATCGTGGTACCCACATAGTCCGCGGTACGGATCAGCCGCCCCCAGGCGTCCCGGCGGTAGTTGCTGTTCTGCGCCACCCCGGCCATCGCCTTCGGGTGCAGCGCCTGGAGATAGAGCGACCGCAGGCCGGCGACGAACAGGATCGGCTCGGCGTGCAGCTTCCAGGTGACCGAATCGGGACCGAACAGGCCGACGTCAGGGGCATCCACCAACCAAGCGTGCCACGCCTGGCCGGGCGGTCACTCGTCAGCGTCGCGACGGGCCTGACAGTCGGGACAGAGCCCCCAGAAGGTCACTTCCGCCTCGTCGATCTGGAAACCCTGGGCAGGTCCCGGGTCGAGGCACGGCGCGCTGCCGACCGCGCAGTCGACGTCGGCGATCTCGCCGCAGCTGCGACACACCACGTGGTGATGGTTGTCGCCGACCCGGGCCTCGTAACGAGCGGGACTGCCGGCCGGCTCGATCCGGCGGGACAGGCCGGCCCGGGACAGCGCGCCCAGCACGTCGTAGACCGCCTGGGTGGAGACGGAGTCGAGGCGCTCGCGTACCCGTCGGGTGATCTCGTCGACCTCCAGATGGCCGCCGCCGGCCAGGACTTCGAGCACGGCGAGGCGCGGCCGGGTGACCCGCAGCCCTCGCGACCGGAGCAGCTCCGCACCCCTGGACATGCATCAATGACAGCACGGCCCTCGGAACCCGACAACCGGACGTCCGGGCCGTGCCGGACCGGCCCGGCTGGACCCGGCCGGCACCGGATCGGCTGAACCGGGGCGATCGATCCCGCGTGTGCAACAGAAGGGTCCTGGGCGAGGACACGACGCCGCCGTACCCTGACTTTCCACGATCACCTACCGCCGGAGGTCCGATGTTCGAGAAGGTGCTGGGTCTGCCCGCGCACGTGCTGGTCGTACACGCGGTCGTGGTCTTCGTTCCGCTGCTGGTGCTGCTCGCCGTCGCGTACATCGCGCTGCCCCGGTTCCGGTCCCGGCTGGACTGGGCGGTGGCCATCCTGGCGGTGGTCGCGCCGGTCACCGCCTGGGTCGCCGAGGAGTCCGGGGAGGCGCTTGAGGAGCGGCAGATCGCGCGGGGCTTCTCCGGCGAGATCCTGGAGAAGATCAACGAACATGCCGAGTACGGCGGACTGCTGTTTCGGTACACGCTGGGGCTCGCCCTGGCGGTCATCGCGCTGCTCGTGGTGACCAGCCGTCACCCCCGGGTGGCCAAGCTGCCGCGCTGGGTGCCACCGGTGCTGTCGGTCGTGGTGGTGGCGCTGGGTGTGGTCGCCGTCATCTACGTCTGGCTGACCGGTCATTCGGGTGCCGAGATGGTCTGGGGCAACACCTTCGACTAGCGCCGACGGCTCAGCGCAGGGCCCGGGTGCAGAGTAGGCAGACCAGCAGGAACAGGACGGCGGCGGCGACCGCCCCCACCGTCCAGGTCACCCGCTGGGCCCGCTGCTCCTGGGCGTCCAGGGCGGCCATGTCCTGGGCCGGTAACTGCCGGGGCGGGTACGGCCGCAGGTGCACCTCGGGCCGCCAGCCGGCCGGTGGCGCGATGGTGGGCGGTGGCCCGCCGTAGCCGGGTGGCCCGGCGACCGGTGGCATCGACGGTTGCCCGGTGCCGCCGGTCTCGGCGGGGCGGTCCATCGGCTGGCCGGGCGGTGACCCGGCGCCGGGTTCGGGCCGGCGCCACTGGTCGTCGGGGGCCGGGCCGGATCGGGGGGTCGTCACGCCCTCCGACGCTACCAACCGTCGGGCCGCCCGTCGGCCGGGCCGCGCCGCAGCGGGCTGCGTTACCCTTGCCGCTCGTGAGTACCCGGGATCCCGGCAGGCGGGGCGACAGTACCCGGGATCCCGGCAGGCGGGGCGACGACGACCGCACGGTCGACCTGAGCGACGACAGGGTGGTGCTGCCCGAGCAGACCGCCGACGACACCGACCGGGGTTGGGGCGAGTCGGTGGGCGGCAACGACGAGCGGCTGCTCGCCGAGCGCCCACCACACTGGGACTGACCCGCCCGCTTCCCTGCCTAGGTGGTGGCGGTGGCCGGTGACTTGCTCGCGCCGCCGCCGGAGGAGCCGGTCGACGAGCCGCTGGCGGAGCCGGACGACGGGGTGCTCGACGAGGAGGTCGAGGTCGTCGAGCTGGACGACGAGTCGGACTTCTCGGACTTGCTGCTGGCCCCGTTCGACGAGGTGTCCGAGCCTGAGCTGCGGGAGTCGGTGCGGTAGAAGCCGGAGCCCTTGAAGACGATGCCGACGGAGTTGAACAGCTTTCGCAGCCGCCCCTCGCATGCCGGGCAGTCGGTCAGCGGCTCGTCAGAGAAGGACTGCACCGCCTCGAGCTGGTGACCGCACGCGGTGCAGGCGTACTGGTACGTGGGCACGTTCTCCTCCGGATCTGGCACGGCCGGTTGGCACTCGACGTATTCGAGTGCCAATGGTGCGTCATCGGCCCCCGGTTCGTCCAGCGGAAGTGTGGGGCACGACACCCGGGGGTGTCGGCAGCGCGTACCGGCCGGCGGGGGTGATCACCGCGCGCACCGGCCGGTCGTGCGGTTCGGCGGGCAGCGCGTCGAGCAGTTCGCCGTCGTACAACGGCACCACCGGGTAGGCGGTGGCGGGCAACCGGGCCAGGGCGCGGTCGTACGAGCCACCGCCCCGACCGAGACGTACGCCCAGACGATCCACCGCCAGGGCGGGCACGACGACCAGTTCGGCGGTGGCGATGGCGGCCACCCCGAGCCGGGGCGTGGCTGGTTCGCGGATGCCCCGACCGGCGGCGACCATCGCCTCCGGACCGGCCCAGGCGGCCCAGTCCAGGTCCAGATCGTCCCGGAGGACCGGCAGGATCAACTCCGCCCCGGCGGGCAGCGCCCCGGCGAGCACCGCCGGCAGGTCCGGTCCGCCGGGCTCGGTGCCGACCGGCGCGTACGCGGCCATCCGGTTCGGCCGCAGGTGGCGTACCAGGGCTACCAGTTCGGCCTGCACCCGTGCCGCCGCGTCCCGGCGGGCGGCCTCGGACAGGGCCCGGCGGCGGGCGAGCAGGGTGACGCGCCAGTTCCGCTTCGCCTCATCTGTCACTTCCGCGTCCTGCGCAAATTCCGGCACGCAACACTCCTCACGCAACGCCTGTATCGCGGTCGCTCTGTGTCAGCATCGCAAGCGACGGTCGCAACTTCCGGGGGGAAGTGTTGACGCTACGCGGGCGGTTGACCGCAGCCTTCCTGGCTGTGGCGTTCGGCCCGGTGCTGGTCGGTGCCGCCTTCGTCGCCTCAACCGTGGCGGCGGTCGACCGCAGCCGCGCCACCGAGCGGCTGGCGGTGGCCGCCACCGCCGTGCATACCTCGATAGACGCACTCTGCCAGCAACTGCGCGCCGCGGCGGACGCGGTCGCCCTCACCGCCGACCACGCCGGGGTGGCCGCCCAGGTGGTCGACCGGGGCCTTGCGGCCGCCGTGCAGGTCACCGACGCGACCGGTCGGGTCAGCTACGCCACCCCGAACGCCCCGCCGGCACCCTGGCGGGACTGCGCCGCCCCGACGCCGCCCGGTGGCCCCGCCGGGGCGCTGGTGGCCCGGGTGGAGCTGCGCGACACCGCCGGCGCGGCGCTGGGCACGGTCGCCGCCGCGCAGCCGGTCGACCCGGCGCTGGTAGCGCGGCTGGCGGCGGTGACCGGGGTCGCGGTGACGCTGCTCGACGGCGCCGCCCCACCGATGCAGGTGGCCCACACCACCGAGTCCGCCGGTGGCCGGGACGCCGTGCTCGCCGCCGCCGCGTCACTGCACGACGATCGCGTCACCAGCACCACCGACGGCCGCTACCTGCGCCGGGCCGGCCCGACCGCCGGGCAGCCGCTGCCGCTGGTGCTCTCGGTGCCCAGCGACCAGCCGCCCGGCCTGTACGCGGTACTTGTCGCTGTGGTGCTGGCGGCCGCCCTGCTGGGTGTGGCCGTGGCCTGGCGGCTGGCCCGGGTGAGCACCCGGCCGCTGGTGGAGCTGACCGGCGCGGTGGAGCGGGTGGTCGCCGGTGACCTGACCGCCCGGATTCCGGTCCGCGGTGGTGACGAGATCGGCCGGCTGGCCGATGCCGTCAACCGGCTGACCCGCGAGACCGGCGGCTACCTGGCGGCGCTGGCCAGCAGCCGGGACCAGTTGCGCGGGCAGCTCGCCGTGCTCGGCGACACCCTGGCCAGCACCCACGATCTACAACGGATCCTGCGGGTGATCCTGCACAGCGCGCTGGCAGCGACGGGTGCCCGGGCCGGCGCGGTGCTGCTCACCGGGCCGGGCGACGGGCTCGTCGCCCGGTGCACCGAAGGATTCGAGGGATGGCGGCCCGGTGCCGAGCCGCCCCGGGTGCCGCTGGCCAGCGGCGCGATCGGTGCCGTCGCGGTGACCGGGCAGCCCTGCCGGGGCCGGTTGCCGACCGACGCCGGCCCGCCCGGCGAGCCGCGTTGCCGCACGTACGTCGCGGTGCCGCTGGCCGGGCCCGGGGTGGCGGGGGAGACCCGACCCACCGAGGTACCCGCCAACGGCGCCGGTGTCCCGTCCGCCACAACCGGCACCGGTACTCCGGCGACGCTTGGCGTACTCGCCCTCTACGACCGGCTCGGCGGGGACGAGTTCGACGACGACGACCTGGCCACCCTGCGCACCTTCGCCGCGCACGCGGCAGTGGCGGTGCACAACGTACGCGTTCACGAGGAGACCCAGCGGCTGTCGCTCACCGACCCGCTGACCGGGTTGTGGAACTACCGCTACCTGCGCGAATCGCTGCGCCGGGAGGTGGAACGGGCCAACCGGTTCGGGCGGATGGTGAGCGTCCTCGCGCTCGACCTTGACCGCTTCAAGCAGGTGAACGACACGTACGGCCACGCGGCCGGAGACCACGTGCTTGTCGAGTTCGCCCGCCGGGTACGCGGCGAGGTCCGGGAGGTGGATCTCGCCTTCCGGCAGGGTGGGGAGGAGTTCGTGGTGCTGTTGCCGGAGACCGACGCCCGAGGTGCGGCGATCGTCGCCGAGCGGCTCGGCGCGGCGATCCGCATCACCCCGGTCGCCGTGGTGGGACACGCCGGGGTCCGGGAGTCGATCCCGGTCACGGTCTCCATCGGCATCGCCGTCTATCCCGATCATGCCGATACCGGACCGGGGGTGCTGGAGGCGGCGGACGAAGCGCTCTACGCGGCCAAGGCGGCCGGCCGGGACACCTGGCGGGCGGCAACCACCCGTCCGGGCGCCGAACCGGCCGGTGCGGGCGCTGCCGGCACCGGCAGAACCGGTCAGGCGGGCGGCGCGTCTTCCGGTCCTCACCCGCCGAGTTACCGCCATGGCCGATAGTCTCGCGACATGTCGGAGCACTCAGCGAACCCCTCAGCGGCCGCCGCCACCGGCCGCCCCCGAGCCGTCAAGGCCGTCATTCCGGCCGCGGGCCTGGCGACCCGGTTCCTGCCGGCCACCAAGGCGGTTCCCAAGGAACTGCTGCCGGTCGTCGACCGGCCGGTGTTGCAGTACATCGTCGAGGAGGCCGCCCAGGCCGGCATCGGCGACGTGCTGCTGATCACCGGTCGGGGCAAGACCTCGATGGTCGACCATTTCGACCGCCGCCCCGACCTGGAGGAGCGCCTCGCCGAAAAGCCCGACCTGCTCGCCGCCGTCAAGCGGACCGAGGAGATCGCCGCCATCTACACCTGCCGGCAGCCGGAGCAGCTCGGCCTCGGCCATGCGGTCGGGTACGCCGAGTCGCACGTCGGTGATCAGCCCTTCGCGGTGCTGCTCGGCGACGAGTTCGTCAAGCTCACCGAGCCGCTGCTGCCGGCCATGCTGGAACTCCAGGCCCGTACGGGCGGCGTGGTGCTCGCCTTCTTCGAGGTCGATCCGGCCGAAACCAAGCGGTACGGCATCGCCTCGGTCGAGCCCGCCGAGTCCGAGCTGACCGACATCGGCGAGGTCGTGAAGGTGACCGGCATGGTCGAGAAGCCGAAGCCCGAGGATGCACCGAGCAACCTCGCCGTGCTCGGCCGCTACGTGCTGCCCGGCAAGATCTTCGACGCCATCCGCCGGACCCCGCCGGGCAGCGGTGGGGAGATCCAGCTGACCGACGCGATGGAACTGCTGCGTACCGAGGGCACACCGGTGCACGCGATCGTCTACCGGGGAACCCGCTACGACACCGGGATGCCGCTGGGTTACCTCCAGACCGTGGTCCAGATCGCCGCCGAACGCGAGGACCTGGGCAGCGAGTTCCGCAAGTGGCTGGCCGACTTCGTCAACTCCGACGCGTCGGGCGGTCCGAATACATGACCGCGCCGGCCGACGCCGAGGCGGCCGAAAACGGGTTGACGCGGCTCGCCGACTACCTGGGCAGCGTGCTGCGCAGGTTACGCGCGCTGCCTCCGCTCGACCTCGACCTCACCCAGGCGTACGGCAACGTCCTCGCCGAGGACGTCGTCGCGCCGCACGCCTTCCCGGCCTTCGACCAGGCGGCCGTCGACGGGTACGCCGCGCGCTGGGAGGACATCGCGGGCGGGGCCCGGGGCGCCGGATACGTCCCGGCCCAGTCCGGCGGGCCGGGACGTACGGTACGGCTCAACGTGGTCGGTGATCTCGGCGCGGCCAGTTGGCGGCCGGTCCGGCTCACCCCGGGCTCGTGTTTCTCGGTCGCCGCCGGTGCGCCACTGCCGATCACCGCCGACGTGGTGGTGCCGGTGGAATGGACCGACCAGGGCATGGCCGCGGTGGAGATCTTCCGCGCCCCGAAGCGGGGGTACGGGGTACGCCGGGCCGGCGAGGAGGTGGCCGCCGGTGCCGTGCTCGCCCGCTCCGGCTCGTACGTCTCACCGGCCCTGGTGGCGCTGCTGGCCGCCACCGGGATCGGGCACGTGGTGGTCCGTCCCAGTCCACGGGTGGTCATCGTGGCCACCGGTGACGAACTGGTCGACGTGGGCCGGGGCAGCCAGCCTGGCCAGGTGGTGGACGCCAACTCGCACGCGTTGACCGCTGCGGCGGCGGAGGCGGGCGCGTTGGCGTACCGGGTGGGCATCTGTGACGACGACCCGGAGGGGCTGCGCGGGCTGCTGGAGGACCAGACCCTGCGCGCCGACCTGATCATCACGACCGGCGGGACCGGCACCGGGCCGGGTGACATGGTCCGGCGCATCCTGTCCCGCCGGGAGGGCGGCCGGGTCGGCCCGGTCACCTTCACCGACGTGGCGCTCTACCCGGGCACCGCGCTCGGCTTCGGCACCGTCGGCGCGGAGGAGGTGCCGGTGGTCTGCCTGCCCGGTGACCCGGGCGCCGCGATGATCGGCTTCGAGGTGCTGGCCCGCCCGGCGATCAACCTGCTGGCCGGCGCCGAGCCGGTGTTCCGTCCCAGCGTGCGGGCGCACCTGCTGGAGACCGTCTCGTCGCCGGCCGGGCTGCGGGAGTTCCGGCCCGCCCACGTCGCCGAACGGCGTGGCGGGGGATACACTGTCCAACCGCTCAACGGCGGCCCGTTCACCCTCTCCGGCCTGGCAGAGGCGAACGGCCTTCTCGTTCTTGGTGAGCGGGTGACCGCAGCCGCCGCCGGCTCCACCGTGGACGTGCTCCTGCTGGACCGCCGACGGTAATCGCCGCTGACGCTCGGGTTTGGAGGATCGGTGCGGTTCAGACGGGCACCCGGCTGGCCGGTGGTGCTCGCCGACGGCCCGGTACTGCTGCGGCCGTACCGGCGTTCGGACGCGGCACCCTGGTCGGAGGTGCGCCGCGCCAACCGCGACTGGCTGGCCCCCTGGGAGTCGTCGCTGGCCGGTGACTGGGCCGAACTGAACTCCCCGGCCACCTTCCGCTGGGTCTACCGCGACCAGCGGCGCTCGGCGCGTACCGGCGAGGGGATGCCGTTCGCGGTCTGCCTCTACGAAGACGGCGCAGAGCGGTTCGTCGGCCACCTCAACGTGGGCAACATCGTCCGCCGGGCCTTCTGCTCCGGCTACGTCGGCTACTGGGTGGACCGCCGGGTCGCCGGCCGTGGCGTGATCCCCACCGCGCTGGCGCTCGCCGTCGACCACGCCTTCGGCCCCGGTGGCCTGCACCGGGTGGAGGTGAACATCAGGCCGGAGAACCGGCCGTCCCGCCGGGTGGTGGAGAAGCTGGGCTTCCGCGAGGAGGCGTACCACGCGCGCTACATGCACATCGACGGTGCCTGGCGCGATCACATCGGGTACGCGATGACCAGTGAGGAAGTCGCCGCCGAGGGCGGCCTGCTGGCCCGCTGGCATCGGCTGCGTGCCGCTACCTGGTGAGCGGTCCCACGTCCGGGATCGGCGCGGCGTAGTTGTTCCGAGGGCGGTGACCCGTAACCTCAGGTAACTGCAAGCTGCGGCAAGTGCTGCCCGAACTGCACGATTCACGCCGCCGACGCCGGTCGGTGGAAGATCCTGCGGCCGGGCGGCGGTTGCTCCGAATTCGGTGACGGGAGGGGTGAGGGTGCCGACCTCGGTGCTCCTCGCCGTCCTCGCCGCCGCCGGTCTGCTCGCCCTCGCTCCGGCGTTGGTCCGCCGGTACGACGCCGCCGAGCGGCTGGTGGCGGAGCGGGCGCAGTCGACGGCGCGGGTGATCGAGCGCCGCCGGCGACGTCGCACTGTCCCGGGCCGGCGCCCGGTCAACGCCCCCCGCACCCTGGTGGTCACCCTCAGCGAGGATGCCGGCTCGGGCGGGCTCGCCGCCCCGGTCTCCGGCCCGCCCGCCCCGCGCCGCTCCGGTCGGTCGAGCCGACTGCGCTCCGTGCCGCCGAACGGCGGCCGATCCCGCCGCCGCCCGGACCGGCGTCGCCAGCACACCCCCGCCGTCTACCGCCGTCGCCGGGTGCTCGCCGCGCTGGTCCTGCTCAACGCCGTCGAGCTGGTCGGCGTGGTGGTGGTCGGCCCCGGCTTCTGGATCAGTTTCGCGGTCACCGCCACCCTCCTGATCGTGTACGTCGCCCACCTGCGCGCCCGCGCGGTCGCCGAGCGCCGCCGACGCCGCGCCCGCGCCCGCGAGGCCGCCTGGCTGGCCGCCCGCCAGGCGGAGGTACGCCGCGAACAGGCCCGCCGCGCCGCCGCCCGCCGCGAGGCCCAACGTCGCCTGGCCGCCCAGCGGGAGGCTGTCCGGCGTACCGCCATGGGCCTGGACCGCCCCGCCGACCTCCCGGCGGCCGCCAACGGCGGCTCCGTCTCCTACCGCCGCACCGGCGGCCTCCGCGGCCGCCCCTACGAAGCCGGCCGCGGCATGTAGGGGTATGCGCGTGCGCACCGTAAAGCGTCGGTATCAAGAGTTGTGTGGATCTTGTCGGCGCCCGTGGGCGGGGCGGTTCGCGGCCGGGACGGTGGACCTGTTAGCCTTGTCGCCGGCCCGCCCGGTGACAGCCGGGTGGGACCGACGCCGGTTCGCTGGCGGAGGGGCTGTGGCGCAGACCGGTAGCGCACCTCGTTCGCATCGAGGGGGTCAGGGGTTCAAATCCCCTCAGCTCCACCCAGTTCAAAGGCCGTTTCCCGTGGTGGGAGACGGCCTTTTTCGAACTTGTACCGCAGCGACCCACCCGGAGAGCGCGTACGCCCAGGTCGGCTCGTCGGAGTAGGCGTCCGTGTCGGGCGGCCAGCGCCCAGGCGATCAACGCGAAGCTGACACTCCAGTTGACCCCGACGGGTACGCCGGCGTCAGTCGAACAGCCGGTCGAGCGCTTCCTGTTCGAGGTCGCGCCAGCGCTGGGAGTCCTTCAGCGCCTTGGCGATCTCCTTCTCGTCGAGGTGGTGGGCGCCCTCCTCGCGGATGCACGCGACGCTGAACGGGCCGCCGACCGACGGCGAGGTCCGCTCCAGCGCCTCCAGCACCCGCACCACGCCCACCACGCCGTACTCGACGGTACGCGTGGTCATCCGGAAGTGGGACAACAGCGCGCCGGCCTGCTGGGCCATGGGCGCGCCGGAGCCGATGGCGTGGAAGCCCACGTCCTCGTAGCGGCCGATGAGCCCGTTGGGGTTGATCTCCACGATCCACGGACCGCCCTGGCTGTAGCCGGCCACGAGCAGGTACGCCGACACCCCGCCGCCGCCGTCCTCGCCGGGCACGTCCGGGATGTAGTTCTGGTAGTGCTTCTTGAAGACGGGCAGGACGCGCTCCTGCAACTCGTCGCCGATGTCGGGTGCTTCGAGGATGGCGGTGGCCGAGTCCTGGAGGAGGGGGCGCAGGTCGTTGAGTACTCCCCGCGCGCCGCTGCCGCCCCAGGCGGCGCAGGCGCCCAGCGGGTGCAGCTTCTGGGCGGGGAAGCTCAGACCGCGGTCGCTCTCGGTGATCTGGGAGTCCGCGCCGATCACCACCCCGTCGCTGCAGACAATGGCGAGTACGACGGTCATGGGGTCCTCCTGGGCAGGGGTGAGGGGTCGGGCGCGAGGTACCCGGCATCCCGCCTGCCTACACCCCGACAGCCTCCGACGGCAGCTAGGCCAACCGGGCGCCCACGTGGATGGCGATCGCGTCGTGCGCCAGCACCTACGATGACGAGCCGCCCGGCGAGGAGTGGATAGTCTCGCGGTCGTGACGCACGAGAAGGAGATCACTGAGCCGATCGACCTGTGCCTGGCCAACGGGCGGCTGCGTCCCGCCGCAGTGGGTTGGAGCCGCCGTCCCGTACACCGGGCGAACCTGCGCGGCTGGGGCCGTAACAAGCGCTGGGAATACTGGGGAATCGTCACCCCGAACCACATCGTCGGCCTGGTCGCCTCGTCGCTGGACTACGCCGGGGTGCACAGCCTCTACGTGCTCGACCGTACGACGAAGGTCGAGACCGACCGGAGCGTGGTGGTTCCACTTGCCCGGGGCGCCAGCTTCCCACCGGTCAGCGGGGTGGGTGCCGTGCGGGCCCGCGGCGGCGGCATCGTGATCGACATCGACCAGGCGGCGGCGGGGACCACGATCCGTGCCACCGCCCCGGACATCGAGGTCGATCTGGTGGTGCCGCTGCCGCCCGGGCACGAGTCGCTGAGCGTGGTGGTGCCCTGGAGCGCCCGCCGGTTCCAGTACACGGTCAAGGACGTCGGTCGCCCGGTGCACGGCCACCTGCGGGTCAACGGGGACGAACACGCGATCGCCGAGGCCGACTCCTTCGCCGTCCTCGACCACGGGCGCGGCCGGTGGCCGTACGCGATCCGCTGGAACTGGGCCGCCGGAAGCGGCCCGGGCCGGGCCATCCAGCTCGGCGGGCGGTGGACCGACCGCACCGGCTCGACCGAGAACGGACTCTTCGTCGACGGTCGGCTGCACAAGATCGGCGATGAGCTGCGCTGGGAGTACGACCGCACCGACTGGCTGCGACCGTGGCGGATCGACGGTGAACGGGTGGCCGTGCGGTTCCATCCCTTTCACGAAAAGGTCGCCCGGACCAATCTCGGTGTGCTCGCCAACGAGACGCACCAGTGCTTCGGGCACTTCACCGGTTGGGCGACGACCGACGACGGCGAGCGGATCGACCTGGACGGGCTGGTCGGCTGGGCCGAGGAGGCGCGGAACCGCTGGTAGCGCGGGTAGGCCGGGCGAGGGCGGTTCGGCCACGTAACCGAGCACCTGGGATCAGAACCGGTCCAGGTCGCGGCGACCCGCATGATCCATGTCCTGAGTCGACTGTCAGGATTGCGGTATGACGGTTCAGTTCGCCGACCGGGTTGCGCTGGTCACGGGGGGAAGCCGCGGTATCGGTGCCGCCGTGGCGCGACGGCTGGCCGAGGACGGCATCCATGTCGCGTTCACCTACCGCGCCGCCGAGGCGAACGCGAAGGCGGTGCTTGCCGACATCGAGGCGTACGGCCGTACCGGCCTGTCGATCAGCGCGGACAGTGCGGATCCGGCGGCGGTGGTCGGTGCCGTCGAGCGGACGGTGGCCGAGTTGGGGCGGCTGGACATCCTGGTGAACAACGCCGGGGTGTTCGCGGGCGGGCCGATCGAGTCGGTGAGCTTCGAAGAACTCGACCGGGCCGTCGCGGTGAACGTACGCGGGGTGTACCTGGCCACCCAGGCGGCGGTACGCCACATGGGTGCGGGTGGGCGGATCGTCAACATCGGCAGCAGCTTCGCCAGCCGGGTTCCGGCGCCCGGGGTGAGCGCGTACGCCATGACCAAGAGCGCGGTAAACGGGCTGACCCGGGCACTTGCCCGCGAACTCGGTCCGCGCGGGATCACCGTCAACCTGATCCTGCCCGGCTCGACCGACACCGACATGAACCCGGCGGACAGCGGTGGTGCCGACGCGCAGCGGTCGCACATCGCCCTCGGCCGGTACGCGTCACCGGCCGACGTGGCTGCCACGGTCAGTCACCTGGTGGGGGACGGCGGGCGGCATATCAGCGGTGCGTCGATCGCCGTGGACGGCGGCGCGACGGCCTGAACGGTCGGTTCGTTCAGCTTGCCCCGGCGGGCTCCTGGCGCAGCTGGGTTGCGGTGCGGACGAGCCCGGCGACGCTCCGGGAGCGGCTGTGCGTGGGCCAGGCGAGCACGGTGGTGACGTGCGGTGCGTCGGTCAGGGGGACGGCGGCGTGCGCGTTCCACAGCCACGATCGGGACGAGGCGCAGAGGACGGCCATGGTGCGTCCGAGGGCGATCAGCTGAGCCAGTTGCGACTGGTCGTGGATCTCGGGTCCGGGGCCGGGCTCGTAGCTGCCGTCCTGCCGGGGCCAGCGGGCGACCGGAAGCTCCGGTACGTCACCGATGTCGGCCATGGTCAGCGACGTACGCGCGGCGAGGGGATGCCCGGCGGGCAGGATGGCGACCTGTTGTTCGGTGAGCAGGTCCTCGGTGTCGAGGCCGGCAAGGTCGTCGAAGGGCCGCTGCATGAGGGCGGCGTCGGCGCGGCCGTCACGCAGCATCCGCGCCTGTTCTCCCATGCCGCAGAGCACCACGTCGACCTCGACCGCGCCGGGTTCGGCGGCGTGGGCGTCGAGCAGCTTCCGCAACAGCTCGTGATTGGCACCGGCCTTCGTCGCCAGCGTCAGGTGGTTCGGGGCGGAGGCCGCGCGGCGGGTACGGCGGGCGGCTGCGGTGGTCGCGTCGAGGATGGTGCGGGCCTCGTCGAGCAGCACCTGGCCCGCACCGGTGAGGGTGACGCCTCGGCGGTTGCGTTCGAGCAGGGTGACGCCGAGGCGCCGTTCGAGCTGCTGAATCGCCCGGGACAGGGGCGGCTGGGCGATGCCGAGGCGTTCGGCCGCCCGGCTGAAGTGCAGTTCCTCGGCGACCGTGACGAAGTACCTGAGTTCGCGGGTCTCCAGCGTGTCCATGACAGCGACGATACTGCGGTGATACCGGCCGGGTATGAAAGCGCACCCAGACGGTGTAACGGCGGCACTCGTTGCCGAGCCAACATCGGCGTCATGAGTGACACGAAGACCGCGCTGGTCACCGGCGCGAACAAGGGACTCGGGTACGAGATCGCCGCCGGGCTCGGCGCGCGGGGATACCGGGTGGCGGTGGGTGCCCGCGACCGTACGCGGGGCGAGGCGGCCGTGCAGAAGCTGCTGGCTGACGGGGTCGACGCGTTCCCGGTCCCGCTGGACGTGACGAGCGACCGGAGCGTCGCCGAGGCCGCCGAACTGATCGAACGTCTCGACGTGCTGGTCAACAACGCCGGCATCTCGGGAGAGACCGGACCGGGCTGGGTGCAGGATCCGACCGCGCTCGACCTGGACGTGGTCCGCGCGATCGTGGACACCAACGTCTACGGCGTGATCCGGGTGACAAACGCGATGCTGCCGCTGTTGCGGCGCTCCGCCGCCCCGCGCATCGTAAACATCTCCAGCAGCGTCGCCTCGCTGACCTGGCAGACCGACCCGAACGTCGAGGTCGGCCCGATCATGGCGGCGTACTCGCCGACGAAGTCGTTCCTCAACGCCGTCACCGTGCACTACGCGCGGCACTTCGCCGGTACGAACATCCTCATCAACGCCGCCTGCCCGGGCCTGGTCGCGACCGACTTCACCGGCTTCCACGGCCGGCCACCCCAGGAGGCCGCGGCAACCCCGATCCGGTTGGCCACCCTGCCCGACGGCGGCCCGACCGGCTCGTTCTTCAACGACGAGGGCGTCATCCCCTGGTGACTCCGCCATCACGTGGTCCGGGTGGGCCGGTCACCGATTGATGTCGATCGCTTGACGGGGTGGGGGTGTGAACGTTATCAATCCGTTAGCGCGGTGCGGGATCGCGGTGACGAGAGGCGACGAGACATGCGACTCAAGCTCCCCGGCAGGAGACTGACGGCCACCCTCGCCACCCTGGTCACGGCGGCCACCGTCGCAGTCGTGGGACCGGCCGCCCCGGTGCGGGCGGCCGCCGTGACCTTCACCAATCCGCTCGCCGAACAGCGCGCGGACCCGCACATCTACCGGCACACCGACGGCTACTACTACTTCACCGCGACGGTGCCCGAGTACGACCGGATCGTGCTCCGCCGCGCCACCACGCTCCAGGGGCTCGCCAGCGCCAGCGAGCGGGTGATCTGGCGTCGGCACAGCAGCGGCGAGATGGGCGCGCACATCTGGGCGCCGGAGATCCACTTCATCGACGGCCGGTGGTACGTCTACTTCGCCGCCGGCCGGACCGAGGACGTCTGGGCCATCCGGCCGTACGTGTTGGAGAGCAGCGCCGCGAACCCGCTCGAGGGGCCGTGGGTCGAGCGTGGCCAGCTCCAGCCGGCCCGGAGCAGCTTCTCGCTCGACGCGACCACCTTCGTGCACGACGGCCAGCGCTACCTGGCCTGGGCGGAGTACGCCGGCAGCAACTCGAACATCTACCTCGCCCGCGCGGTCAACCCGTGGACGTACGCGGGCACCCCGACGCTGATCGCCACCCCCACGTACGCCTGGGAGACCCGGGGTTACCGGGTGAACGAGGGACCGGCGGTGCTGATCCGCAACGGCCGGGTGTTCCTGACCTACTCGGCGAGCGCCACCGACGCCAGCTACGCCGTCGGGCTGCTCACCGCCTCGGCGGGCAGCAACCTGCTGAACCCGGCCTCCTGGTCGAAACGCGCCACACCGGTGCTGGCCAGCGACAGCCGGACCGGCCAGTGGGGGCCGGGACACAACTCCTTCACCGTCGCCGAGGACGGCAGCGACGTGATCGTCTACCACTCCCGCAACTACGAGCGGTACCTCGGCAACGGCTACGACCCGCTTAACGATCCGAACCGGCGGACCCGGATCCAGCGGGTCCACTGGAACGCCGACGGTACGCCGAACTTCGGCGTACCGGTGCCGGACGGCGTGACTCCGGTCCGGCTACGCTCGCACGACCTGCCGGACCGCTACCTGCGGCACTGGGAGTTCCGGGCGCGGCTGGAGCCGAACGTCACAAACCTCGCCGATTCCCAGTTCCGGATCGTCACCGGGCTGGCGGACCCGGCGGCGATCTCGCTTGAGTCGACCAACTATCCCGGCTACTACCTGCGGCACCGCAACCACCAGCTCTGGGTCGAGCGCAACGACGGCGGCAACCTGTTCCGGCAGGACGCGACGTTCGTCCGCCGGCCCGGCCTGGCCGACCCCGCCAAGGTGTCGCTGGAGTCGGTGAACTTCCCCGGCCAGTACGTCCGGCACCGGGACGGGCTGCTCTATCTCGAAGCCGTCTCGGACGCGGCCGGGCGGGCCTCCGCCACCTTCGCCCTGGAGTAGCCGACGTGTCGGTGGGGGTACCTAGACTCCCGCGACATGGCGACGGTGACCTTTGTGGACGAGAGCACGGCCGGTGCGCGTACCCCCGCGTGGGCCCTGCGGATCTTCGAGGAGCGGCTGACGCTGCGCGAGCTGATCCGGCGGCGGATCCACCAGGAGGTGGCGGAGTACAACGCCGCCACCCCGACGCCGCGCCGGCCGCTTGTGCAGCCGACCTCGACCGAGCGGGCGCTTAACGGCGATCAGGCCGAACGGTCGCCGCGCCGGGTCGATCCGGCGCGGCAGGTGGCCCTCGCCGAGGAGGCGTTCGCCCGCAACGGTTTCGTGGTGCTGGTCGGTGCCCACCAGGTCGAGGAGTTGGACGACGAGGTCGACCTGCGCCGCGACACCGAGGTCACCTTCCTCAAGCTCGTCCCGCTGGTGGGTGGCTGATGACCATCACCACCGACACCCTCTGGTACGTCACCCGCACCCGCGACCTGGTCGCCGCGAACGACCTGACCGCGCTGGCCGACCACCTCTACGCGCAGGCCAGAGTCTGCCATGACAATCCCGAGGTACGCGCGGCCCTGCGTCCCCTGCCGCGCCCGGAGGTGGCCCGGCTGGTGCACGGCATGGTCCTCCTCGCGCTGGAGAACCGGGCGTCCTTCTGGGCCGCCCGGGACATGATCAACCAGGTGGCCCGGCGGCTCCCCACCGAGCTGACCGCCGAGCAGCTCAGGGACCTCACCGCGTACGCCGTCCAGATCTGGCACGGGCTGCCGGGCAGCGCGCTGGAGATCGTGGCCCGGGGGGTGGCCGCGACCGGCCCGCTCCCCGCCGACCTGGCGAAGGTGATGACCGACCGGTCCGGGGAGAGCCAACGGTTGCGCCAACTGGTCGCCGAGCTGGGCGGCCCCCAGCTAGACCCGCGCGACCCGTGGGCCGAGCAGATCGGCATCGAGCTGCGCACCCTCGCCCCGGCGTGGCAGCGGCTGATCGCCCACGCCAGCACCGCGATCGCGGCCCGCCCCTCGGCCGGCTGGTCGGCCGAGGCGTCCCGGCTGCTCGCCGAGATCGATCCGGCGGAGGCCACGCGGGTGCTCGACCGGTGGCTGGCCGCGGCCTCCCGTACCCCGCAGTCGCAGCCCACCTCGGCCAACGCGGACGTGCTGCGCGGTCTGCTCTGGCTGGCCGAGTGGTCCGCGCCCACCCCCGAGCAGGTACGCCGGATCGGTGGCCTGGTCGAGTCGATGCTGCGCCGGCTGCCGGGGATCGGGCCGGCCTGCCCGAAGGTGGCCAACGCGGCGGTCGGGGTGCTCGGGCGGCTCGACGGCGAGGCGGCGCTGGCACAGCTGGCCCGGCTGTCGGCCCGGGTCACCTACAAGGGCACCCGCAACGAGATCGACAAGGCGCTCGACGCCCGCGCCGCGGCGCTCGGCATCGGCCGGGACGAGATCGAGGAACTGGCCGTCCCGGACTACGGCCTGACCGAGGTGGGCCGGCACGAGGTGGCCCTCGGCGGGTGCCGGGCCGAGCTGCTGATCGGCTCTGCCGGCCCGACCCTGGTCTGGCACAACGAGGCCGGTCGGCAGGTGAAGAGCCCACCGGCGGCGGTACGCCGCGACCACGCGCCGGCACTGGCCGAGCTGAAGGGCCTCGCCAAGGAGGTGACCGGGATGTTGGCCGCCCAGACGGCCCGGCTGGACCGGCTCTTTCTGGCCCAGCGCAGCTGGACCCTGACTGCCTGGCGGCAGCGCTATCTGGACCATCCGCTGGGCGGCGTGCTGGCCCGTCGGCTGCTCTGGCTGGTCGACGGGGTGCCCTGCGGCTGGGTCGACGGTGCGCTGCGCACGGTGGACGACACCCCGCTCACCGCCGCCGACGATGCCGAGGTGCGGATCTGGCATCCGATCGGGCGGCCGGTGCCGGAGGTGGTCGCCTGGCGGAAGTGGCTGGAGCGGCACCTGGTCGTCCAACCGTTCAAGCAGGCGCACCGGGAGGTCTACCTGCTCACCCCCGCCGAGGAGGCCACCGGCACCTACTCCAACCGGTTCGCGGGGCACATCCTGCGGCAACATCAGTACCATGCGCTGACTGCGATCCGGGGCTGGGCCGACCGGCTCCGGTTGATGGTCGACGACTCCTACCCGCCCACGCTGCGCGAATTGCCGGGCTGGGGGCTGCGCGCCGAGTACTGGGTGGAGGGCATCGGCGACGAGTACGGCGCCGACACCACCGAGAGTGGGTCGTACCTGCGGCTCGTCACCGACCAGGTGCGCTTCTACCCGATCGCCGCCGCGCAGAACTGGTCGCACGCCTCCGGTGGCGGCTATGCGGGCGCCCGGTGGACCGACGCCCGCCCGGCCGACCCGGTGCCGCTCGACCAGATTCCACCGCTGGTGTTCAGCGAGATCATGCGGGACGTGGACCTGTTCGTCGGGGTGGCAAGCGTCGGCAACGACCCGACCTGGTCGGACGGCGGGCCGCAGGGCCGGTTCCGGGACTACTGGTCGTCGTACAGCTTCGGCGAGTTGTCGGCGACCGCCGAGACCCGGCGGGACCTGCTGGCCCGGCTGCTGCCCCGGCTGGCGGTGGGGCGCCGGGCCCGCATCGACGGCCGGTTCCTCGTGGTCGACGGCGAGCTGCGCACGTACCGGATCCACCTGGGGTCGGGCAACATCCTGATGAGCCCGAACGACGAGTACCTCTGCATCGTGCCGGACCGTGGCGCGGGCCGGCTGGGCGAGCAGCAGTTCCTGCCCTTCGAGGGGGATGGCATGCTCGCCGTCATCCTCAGCAAGGCGATGCTGCTGGTCAAGGATGCCGAGATCACCGACCCGTCGATCACGCACCAGATCAAGCTCGGCTGACCGCAACGGGGTTTGCGCGACGAGGCGCAGGTTTGGGCCGCCGGCAGGTCACGCCCGGGCACCTGGGCGCGACCTGCCGGCGGGGCTTACCAGATGAACGACCTCACGCGCGAACTCGGGCGGCGCGAGGGCGGCGGGTGAGGGCGAAGCCGACGACGCCGGCCACCGCGGCGAGCATGCCGCCGGCCGTGGTCCAGATCCAGCGGGAGCCGGCCTCGGGCAGCCAACCGGTCAGGTTGAGGTTCCAGCCGTCCTCGTCCTCGTCGGCGGGTGCGGCCGTCGGTTCCGCGTCCAGCACGCTGCCGGCGTTGGTCGGTGGCACCAGCGGGGCCTCCAGCTTGCCGTCCTCGGGCGAGGAGCCGGCGTCGCCGGTGGCGGAGATCAGCAGGTCCACGTCGATCGGTTGGCCGAGGTCGGGTTCGGGCACGTCGACCACGGTGAGCCGGACGTAGTAGGTGCCGGGTAGCGGGTCGGCGGACCACGGCTCGGCCCAGGGGCGGATCCGACGCAGGGTGCAGCCGATGGCCACGGTGCTCGCCGAGGCGTCGGCGGTCGGCGTCTGCGCGCCGGCCGTGCACGCCTGGCGGCGACGCAGCCCGTCGAAGACCTCGACGGTCCAGGTCGACTTGCCGGTGCGGTTCTGGGCGAGGGAGACGGTCGCGGTGATCTCGTGGGTCTCGCCTGCGGCGGCCGGGAAGGACCAGTAGAGGTACTCGCCGGTCGAGGCCCCGACGCGTACCGGCTGGCCGGCGGCGACCGGGGTGGCGCTCAGGAACGAGGTGCCGGCCTTGGTCACGGTGGCGGCGCCGGGCGAGGGGGTCGGGGTGGGTGCGGCCAGCGCCGTGGCGGGGGCCAGGACGAGGCCGGCCGCCAGCAGCGCGGTCGCGGTTGCCAACTGGGTACGCATCCTCAGTTCTCCCTCCAGGTGGCCACCCACCAGCGGGTGAGCAGGCCGGCGACGAGCCCGGTGAGCAGACCGGCCACGGTCAGCAGGAGCAGCAGCACCCAGCCCCGGCCCAGGTCCGGTCCGTCGGGGGCGGGGGAAGCGGCGACCACGTCGACGGTCAGCTCGACAGGCATACCGGGGTCCTTCTCGGTGCCCGACCGGGGCGAGAACATGTTGCTGACCACCAGGCAGACGGTGGTGACGGCGGGCGTCGCGCTGGCCGTCGGCGTGGCGGCGTCCTCGTCGCGCTCGGCCTCGTCACCGTCCTCGTTGGCCGACCAGCGCAGCCCGGCCGAGACCACGTCGGTACGTCCGCTGCCGGCGTCCACTCCACGGACCAGTTCCCGGCCGTCCGACGCGGTGGCCCGCAGCAGTACGCCGTAGTCGGGGTTGACCGGCCGATCCATCGCCACGCTTACCGAGGCGCGCAGTTCCTGCCCCGCCCGGACCGGCACCCGGTACCAGCGGTGCTCGGAGAAGGTCTCCCGGTCGGTGTAGACGCCGGGGCCGAGCAGCGGCGCGCCCTGGCAGACGTCCGTCCCGTCGACCTTGGCCGGCGTGGTGGCGTACGTGTCGCGGGCCCGGTCGACAAGTTGCTTGAGCCGGTCAGTGAGGTCGTCGGCGCTGGTCGCCGCCGTGTACGTGCCGCCGGTGGCGGCGGCGATGCAGAGCAGCTGCTTGCGCACCTTCTCGTCCGGAGCCAGGCCGAGGGTGTCCACCACAAGCGTGGTGCCCTGGGCCGCCAACTCCCGGGCCACCTGGCACGGGTCCGGCGGGGCGCAGGTGTCCTCGCCGTCGGTGATCAGCACGATCCGCCGGGCCGTGCTGCCGGTGCCGAGGTCCTTGGCGGCCTCACGCAGGGCGAGCCCGACCGGAGTGAAGCCGGTCGGGCGCAGCGATGCCACGGCCGCCTTGGCCTGTGTCCGGTCCACCGGGCCGACCGGCACGATCTGCTGGGTGTCCAGGCAGCCCTGCTCTTTGTCCTTGCCCCGGTAGGTGGCACCGAGCACCCGGATGCCCAGCTGGGTCTCGTCGGGCAGGGCGTCCACCACCTCGCCGAACGCCTGCTGTGCCACCGAGATCCGGCTGCGTCCGTCGATGTCGGCGGCCCGCATCGAGCCGCTCACGTCCAGCACCAGCTGGACGCGTGGCGGCTCGGCCACGGGTTCTGCCCTGTCGTCGTCGGCGAATGCCGGCACCGGGCCGGCCAGCGTGGTCGCCGCCAGCAGTCCGAGCAGGACGGCTGACGGCCATCTCTTGTTGATCACCGGGCGGAGTGTAGCGATGTCCATTCAGGACAAAGACGCCGGTCACCCGGTCACTTGCCACGGCTTCCAGGAGTCGGCGGTCTACGGCTTCCAGGAGCCGGCGGTCTCGAAGAGGTGCTGGTACTCCAGGGTGCCCTTGGTGTCGGCGACGTCGAAGACGACGGTGCCGGACCGCTTGCTGCCGGTGCGCAGGTTGTTGCCGGCACCGAGCGGATCGCCGCAGCCGGCCAGCGCACCGACCAGCCCGTTGACCGTGGTGCCGTCGTCGGCCACCCACTCGAAGTAGAACGGGTTGATCGAACCGGTGCCCTTGGTCACCGTGGCCGTCACCTCGGCGATCAGGTACCGGCCCTTCTGCGGTTTGGGCGCGTACGTCTGGCAGGCATCGGTGACCGTGCGGAACTTCGCCACGGTGATCTCGACGGTGCCGTCGTTGTCGGTGATGACCAGGGTGTCGCCGGCCTTCATGTTGAAGGTCTCGCCGGTGGGTGCCGGTCGGGTCGGCGTGCTCTGGGCGGGCGCGCTGGTCGCCGGCGTCGGCAGCGGGGCGTAGGTGGTCGTCGGGCTGGGTAGCGCCTCGGACACCCGGTCGGGGGCCTGATTCATCCCGACGACGAGCGCGGCGATGCCACCCACGCAGCAGAGCAGCGCGACGACCGCCACCACGATCACCACGATCAGGACCGTCCGGCCGCCACCGCCGCCGGTCGGCTGCGGCGGGCCGAGCGGAGCACCTGGGCCGCCCGGCGGGTACGGGCCGCTCGGCGGGTAGCCGCCGCCGGGCGGGTACGGGCCACCGGGCGGCGGATAGGTACCGGCGGGCGGATACCCGCCACCTGCCTGGTAGGGGGCGTACGGCGTACCCGAGATGGGCGGCTGCGGCTCGCCCGGTTGCGGCGCACCGGAGACCGGTGGCTGGGCGGCCTGCGGCGCGCCCCACGGGTTGCCGGGCCCGGGTTGCGGCGAAGCGCCCCAGTTCACGTCCGGTGCGGTCCCGGGCGCGGGCTGCGCCGGCGGCGGTGCCCAGGGGTCGCCCGGCTGCTGCGGATTCGGCTGGTAGGGGTCGTGCGGCCCGTCTGGGGGCTGGGGGTGGCTCACCGTACTCCTCGGGCACCTGGGATAAGGACGCGAACCGCCTGACGCTACCCCGTAGCGGCAACGCCGGGTCGCGGCGGCGGGTCGCGGCGGCGGGTCGAGGATCGCCGGCTCGGCAGAGGTGCGTCCAGCCATCCGGCCACGTAAGGTCGATCGGCGGTGATGGATGGGGTTGCTGGGTGGTCGTGGTTGACCAACTCGTCGCAATGATGTAACGCCGAAGCGCCTCCGGGCGCTGCTGGGTTTGGTGTGTGTGGGGGTGGTATGTGAATCGGCGGCGGGTGGTCGTCCGCCGTCCAGGGTGGAGACGGAAGGGAGCGCGATGACGAGTGCTGCGGATCGCTCGGGTGCGACGGTGCCCCGGGGGGACAGGAGCGCCCCGACGACACCGGGTGAACATGCCCCGGTTGCGCCTGGCTGGACCTGCGGTTCCTGTGGCGCGGACTGGCCGTGCGAGCCCAAGCGCGAGCTGCTGCTGAGCGAGTACGGGGTCGACCGGGCGATGCTCAGTGTCTACCTCGGCGCCTGTCTGGCCGCCGCCGCAGAAGATCTGCATGCGCTCGGATCGAGCACGCTCCAGGAGCGCTTCTTCGGCTGGCTTCCGCCGCGGTCGAAAAGGGCTGAACAGCCCCCTCGACCGAAGAAGGGTTGAGCGCAGCGTCCACGATCGGTCACGCAGTGGTGGTCGTCGACGTCGATCCCCGCCACAAACGGCGATCGTCGGAAATCTGACCCGGGCCGCCCCGTTGTGCCGCTGGTCATGGGTGGTTAAGCTTTTCATGCGCGCCCCAATCGCCCGCTTCCCCCGTGGCAGGCGATCGGGGCGCGCCCTTTTGTGTTCGGAGGGGCGTACCTGACGCCCAAAAGAGCCCATCCGCGCTGCGGATGGGCTCTTTCGCATCCGGCCCCGGGCGGCGGCCCAGGGCCGGATGCCATGGTCAGATCCAGCGGCCGTCCAACCACATCCGGGCCGACCATTCGGGGTACGGCAGGACCTGGCCGACGAAGATCGGATAGAAGTAGGCGAAGCAGAGTACGACGAGCGCCAGGTACGCCCCGACGATCACTCCGCCGACCAGCCGGCGATCCTGGCTGGCCTCGTCGCTGGCGGCACCCTCCGGCCTGGCGCCGACCGGGCCGGCCGGGGTGGCGATCGCACCCAGCACGTAGACCACCGCCAGCACCAGGAACGGCAGGGCGGGTGCGGCGTAGAAGGAGAACATCGTCCGGCCGTCGGCAGCGAAATAGAACCAGGGCAGCAACCCGACGCCCACGAACAGCAGGATCGCCCCGGCCCGCCAGTCCCTACGGGCGAGGCCGAGCCAGATCAGCGCCGCCAGCGCGGGCAGGAACGACCACCACAGCAGCGGCGTGCCGAGCAGCAACACCTCCGAGGCGCAGCTCGCCTGGCCGCAGTTGCCGTCGCCGGACCAGTAGAAGGCCACCGGACGGCCCAGCAGCAGCCACTGCCATGGCCAGGACTGGTACTTGTGCGCGTCGTCGAGCTGATTGTGGAAGCCCAGCGCGGCCTGGTGGTACTGCACCAGGTTCCAGAGCGCGCCGATCACCGGCGTGTCGCTGAGCCCGGCACCCGGGTACCGCTCGGCGAGCCGGTAGTAGCCGTCCTGGCCGAGCAGCCAGCCCGACCAGGTCGCCACGTAGGTGACCGCCATCAGCACCCCGGCGAGCACCATCTGCGGGAAGCCGTCGAGCAGGGTCGCCCGCCACGGCCGGGGCACCCCGGCCGAACGACGGGCGCCGACGTCCCAGAGGAACATCAACAGCGCGAAGGCCGGAACGAAGAAGAGCGCGCTCCACTTCACCGCGAAGGCGCAACCGAGCAGCACCCCGGTCGCCAGCCGCCACCAGGGCCAGTTCCGCCACCCGCCCGGCGGGCGACCGGCGCGCCCCGGCGCGGTGGGATCCAGGCCGGCCGCCAGGGCGCGGGCCCAGCGCCGGCGGGTCGCGTCCCGGTCGAGCACCAGCGTGGCGAACGCGGCAAGCACGAAGAAGAGCAGGAAGATGTCGAGCAGCGCGGTGCGGGAGAGCACCAGGTGGAAGCCGTCGAGTGCGAGCAGCAGCCCGGCGGCGCAGCCGAGCAGGGTGGAGCCGAACATCCGCCGCCCGGTCCGGATCAGCAGCAGCACCGAGAGCGTGCCGATGAGGGCCGCGGAGAAGCGCCAGCCGAACTCCGGCGAGGTGGTCCAGAGCTGCCCGGGGACCGAGATGCCGTGTTCGGCGTCGGAGTAGCCGAAGGCCCACTCGCCGAGGCCGATCAACCATTTGCCCAGTGGCGGGTGGACCACGTACGACGGGCCGCCGTCCTTGTAGTTCCACTCCACGTGCTTGTCGATCAGGGCCCAGGCGTCGCGGGCGTAGTAGATCTCGTCGAAGATCTTGCCCGGCGGATGGCTGAGATTGGCGAACCGGACAATAGCCGCGATCGCCACGACCAACATGGTGGCCAGCCACGAATGCCCGTCCAGCCGGCCCTCGACGGTGGCCAGCCGGCGTCGGACGATCTCCGGTACGCCCCGTGGCGTCGGATCGGTGGAGCCGGCAGTGGCTGCGGAGGACGCCGGGTCCGGCCGATCCGCGCTGGCGCTCTGTGCTGTCGACGCACTCGTCACCCGGCGATCGTAGGCTGCGGAGAGGGCCGGTGGCGTGGGTCGTCCTTAAATCCGGTACGAGCGTCGATGAAGGAGTGGCGGACCTGTGGGTGAAATGACCGAAATGGGCCGCCTGGTGCTGCTCGGCGCGCCGCTCGGCAATCCCGCTGACGCCTCCACCCGGCTGCGCGACGTGCTCGCCACCGCCGACGTGGTCGCCGCCGAGGACACCCGCCGGTTGAGCCGGCTCGCCCGCGACCTCGACGTGACGATCCCCGGACGGATCGTCTCCTACTTCGAGGGCAACGAGGAGCGGCGTACACCCGAACTGGTCGACGTGCTCGCCGCCGGCTACCTCGTCGCCCTGGTCACCGACGGCGGGATGCCGAGCGTCTCCGACCCTGGCTACCGGCTGGTGCGGGCCGCCCTGGACGCGGGTGTCCCGGTCACCACCGCCCCCGGGCCCAGCGCCGTCACCACCGCGCTGGCCCTGTCCGGCCTGCCCTGCGACCGGTTCTGCTTCGAGGGGTTCCTGCCGCGTGCCCCGGGCGCCCGCCGGGCCCGGCTGCGGGCACTGGCCACCGAGGAACGGACCCTGGTCCTCTTCGAGGCACCACACCGGATCGCCGCCGCGCTGACCGACCTGGCCGACGCGTTCGGCGCCGACCGGCCCGCCGCGCTCTGCCGGGAGCTGACCAAGACGTACGAGGAGGTGCTGCGCCGTCCGCTCGGCGAGCTGGCCGAGTGGGCCAGCGAGAGCAACCCGCGCGGCGAGATCACCCTCGTGGTGGCCGGCGCCCCGGCCACCCCGGCGACCCGCCCCGACGACGACGCGCTGCGCGCCGCGGTGGCGGAACGCGAGGCTGCGGGCCTCAGCCGGCGCGACGCGATCACCGCCGTTGCCAGCGCGTTCGAGCTGCGCCGGCGCGACGTCTACTCCGTCGTGCACCAGGTGTAAGGAAGGGCCCCTTGTTAACGCCTGGTGTATAGGAAGGGCCCCTTCCTAACGCCACTGGGCGTCGGGCTGCGGCTGCCAGGCCACTGGGTGCCGGGCTGCGGCTACCAGGCTGCCGCCAGGAAGCCGAGCGTGATCACGAGTGGGCCGGCGAGCGAGGCGGTGACCGCCCAGCGCCGGTCGCGTGGCTCGGGCAACCGGATCGCACCGGTCCACCGGGCGATGCCCGCGCCGCAGCCGAGCACGGCCAGCAGGCCGAGCAGCCAGCGCAGATGCAGGCCGAAACCGCGGTCGGCGTACGCGGTGCCGCCGGCCGGGCCGGTCATCCGGGCCGGCAGGTTCGCACCGGCCGTGCTCAGGTCTGCGGGCACGCCGCTGACCCGTACGCCGTGACTGCGGAACGTGCCGTCCGTCGCGGTGAAGATGCCCCGGCACCGCTGGGTCAGGCCGCCGCCGGAGCACTCCGTCACGACCACAGTGCCCGGCGTGGCGTGCCCCACCGCGACCCAGAGCGGCCCGGCGCTGACCCAGGCGAAGAAGGCCGCGGTCAGGCTCAGCCCGATCAGCGAGGCGAGCCCCGGCAGCGGATCCGGCGGATGGTTGCGCACCGCCCGGGTCCGACGCGTCCGCAGGACCCGGCGCCACCAGCCGCCGGCGTCGCCGGTCGCCTCCTGCCGCACCGGCGTACCGTCCCAGTGCACCTCCTCGATGGGCGCCCAGAACACGTCGTCGTCCGGCGTACCGTCGTCGTCGGGGGTGCAGCGGCCACCAGCCGGTCGGACCGGGACCCGGCGGGGCAGCGCGTCGACCGGCGCGCCGGTGGTCGGTTCCAGCTCGACCGCGGCCCGGTCCGGCCCGGTCGGCCCCTCGCCGCCGGCCCCGGCCCGGGGGTGCGGCGGCGTCACCGGATGGGTACGCGAGGACCCGGCCGAATCCGGCCGGGGCTCGGTGGGAAGGCCGTCCTCTGGGCCGCGGGCGGCTCTGCTGCCAGTCACGCGGTTCATTGGACACCGACTGGAATGCCTAACCGGGCAGCTCAGGCAGCGTGTCGGCGACAAATCGGACCAGCTGGTCGGCCGGCGCGACCACCAGGTCGGCCGGTCACCCGTATTGGTTCGCAGCCGCCCCACAGGGGTCATTAGGCTTGCTGGTCATGAGTCACGTTCTCGCGGCGGTCGCCTGGCCGTACGCCAACGGCCCGCGCCACATCGGCCACGTCTCCGGTTTCGGCGTTCCCTCCGACGTCTTTGCTCGGTACATGCGGATGGCCGGCCACGACGTGCTCATGGTCTCCGGCACCGACGAGCACGGCACCCCGATCCAGGTGCAGGCCGACGCGGAGGGGCTCAAACCGCGGGAACTGGCCGACCGGTACAACCGGGTGATCGTGGAGGACCTGCACGGCCTCGGCCTCTCCTACGACCTGTTCACCCGCACCACCACGCGTAACCACTACGCGGTGGTGCAGGAGCTGTTCGAGGGGATGTACCGCAACGGCTACATCGTGCCGAAGACCACAATGGGTGCCATCTCGCCGTCAACCGGCCGGACCCTGCCCGACCGGTACATCGAGGGCACCTGCCCGATCTGCGGCTACGACAGTGCCCGGGGCGACCAGTGCGACAACTGCGGCAACCAGCTCGACCCGATCGACCTGATCAACCCGCGGTCGAAGATCAACGGTGAGACGCCGGAGTTCGTCGAGACCGAGCACTTCTTCCTCGACCTGCCCGCCCTGGCCGACGTCCTCCGACAGTGGCTGGGCACCCGGGAGGGGTGGCGCCCGAACGTGCTGCGGTTCTCCCGGAACCTCCTGGACGACCTGCACCCCCGGGCCATCACCCGGGACCTGGAGTGGGGGGTGCCGATTCCGCTCGACGGTTGGCGCGACCGCACCGACAAGCGGATCTACGTGTGGTTCGACGCGGTGATCGGCTACCTTTCCGCGTCCATCGAGTGGGCCCGCCGCTCCGGCGACCCGGAAGCCTGGCGGAAGTGGTGGGCCACCGACGGTGAGGGGAAGGATGCCCAGTCCTACTACTTCATGGGCAAGGACAACATCGTCTTCCACTCGGTGATCTGGCCCGCGCTGCTGGCCGGCTACTCCGGCGAGGGCAGCCGCGGCGGTGAGCCGGGCCGGTTCGGGCGGCTCAACCTGCCGACCGAGGTGGTGTCCAGCGAGTTCCTGACCATGGAGGGGCGCAAGTTCTCCTCCTCCCGCCGGGTGGTCATCTACGTCCGGGACTTCCTCCAGCGCTACGACGCCGACGCCCTGCGCTACTTCATCGCAGTGGCCGGCCCGGAGAGTAACGACACCGATTTCACCTGGGCCGAGTTCCTGCGGCGCAACAACGACGAACTGGTCGCGGGCTGGGGCAACCTGGTCAACCGGTCGGTCTCCATGGCGGCTAAGAACTTCGGCGAGATCCCGCCGATCGGCCCCGACGGGCTGACCGAGGCCGACGAGGCGCTGCTGGCCGTGGCCCGCGCCGGCTTCGACACGGTCGGTGACCTGATCGCCAACCACCGGCAGAAGCAGGCCATCGGCGAGGCGATGAAGGTGGTCGCCGAGGCCAACAAGTACCTCTCCGACCAGGCGCCGTGGAAGCTCAAGGGCGAGGCCGACAAGCCCCGGATGGGCACCATCCTGCACGTCGCCCTCCAGGTGGTCAGCGACGCCAACACGCTGCTCACCCCGTTCCTGCCACACTCCGCCCAGAAGGTGCACGAGCTGCTCGGCGGCACCGGGGTGCACGCCCCGATGCCGGTGATCGAGGAGGTCACCGACCTCGACGTCGGGCCGAGCTATCCGGTGCTGACCGGGGACTACACCCAGGGCGCGCGGTGGGAGTCCGTACCGCTCGCGGTGGGTCGGGCGCTCGCGGCGCCCAAGCCGGTGTTCCGCAAGCTCGACCCCTCGATCGTCGACGAGGAGTTGGCCAGACTCGGCGGCTGACGACCCGCACCCGCACGACGGGCGCGACCCCGGCGGAGGTCGCGCCCGTCGCCCGTCTCAGCGGGACGATCCTTGCGCGGTACGGCTGCGGTGCCACCGCTGGCACCGACGACCAGGATGGTCAGGCCCGGGCCATCGCCGGCGCCCCGATGAACTCCATGATCGCCCGGTTCACCTCGTCGGCGTTGGTCCACGGAGTGCCGTGCGGAGCGCCCTTGAGGGTGACCAGTCGGCTGTCGGAGAGCATCGGCTGGAGCCGCTGACCGGTCTTCGGGTACGGCAGCACCATGTCCTTGTCGCCCTGCACGATCAGCACCGGCACGTCGATCCGTGACACATCGCCCCGGAAGTCCTCGCCCCAGGCGTCCACGCAGTCGTGAGTGGCCTTCCCCGAGGCGCGCGCGCCGATCTCCCAGTGCGCCCGGTACGCCTCCTCGCTGACCAGCTTGCCCTTGTTCTCGTCGTAGTTGAAGAAGGAGTTGCAGAACTGGGTGAGGTAGGCGAAGCGGTCGGCGAGAATCGCCTGCTTGAACCCCTCGAAGAGGTTCGGGTCCACCCCCTCCGGGTTGTCCGGAGCCTGCTTCAGGTACGGCGCCAGCGGTGCCAGCAGCACCGCCCGGTCCACCCGGTTTGAGCCGTACACACCCAGGTAGCGGGTCACCTCACCGGTGCCCATCGAGTGGCCGACCAGGATCGCGTTACGCAGGTCCAGCTCGGTCATCAGCACGTCGAGATCGGCCGCGAAGGTGTCGTAGTCGTACCCGAACGCCGGCTGCGCCGAATTGCCGAAACCGCGCCGGTCGTACGTGATGACCCGGTACCCGGCCTGAAGCAGCGGACCGGAGATCTTCTCCCAGGTCGCCCCGTTGAAGGGGAACCCGTGGATCAGTACGATCGGCTGACCGGAGCCGTGGTCCTCGTAGTACAGGTCGATGGGCGCAGAGTTCTCCGTGCCGACGGTGATGAAGGGCATCGCGTCGTCCTCCTGTCCAAGATGGGAGACCGAGCCTTCCCCGGCAGCCGTCCGTTATTCGTCACCGACCCGGCCGCGAAAATCCGGCACCGACCCGCCGCCGAGCTCGTACGGCCGGTCCACGACCCGGTCGTCGGTGACCTCGCCGCCGGGCGCCCAGGTCTGGTAGACGCCCCGTTCGTGGCACTGTGCCCCGGTAGCGGCCACGGCATCCGGGTCCGGCTGGCACAGCCGCAGCCGCAGCCAGCCCGACTCCTCCCGCAGCACCAGGCAGGGCACGCCGCGCCAGGCCGCCAGCCGCAGCCGCCGGCTCACCCCGTCGACCGGGTACTGGGCGGCCCGGGTCAGCGCCAGCACCCGGAACCCGTCGGGCGGGTCGGCCACCGCCTCGTACTCGCCGCCCGCGTACGTGCCCACCAGGCGGGTGGAGCGGGGCGCCTGGCCGGTCGGCACGTACTCCTGCTCCGGCGACAGGCCGGGCACCGCGGCGAGCAGGTGCCGCCACTGCGGGCCGACCATCCGCAGCCAGCCGCGTTGCTCGGCCTGGTAGACGTAGAGCACCACCTCCACCCCTTCCGCCGGATAGGCCAGCAGGGTGGCGTTCGCCGGCATCGGCAGATCGGCGAAGTCGCGGGTGACGAACTCGGGGATCAGGTGGTTGCTGCTGGGCGTGAACCCGGTACCCAGCACCGCCGGCCCCACCCGGTCCCGCGCACCGAGGGCGGTCAGCCCCCGGTACGCCGACCCGGCCGGCACGTCGTAGTCACCGGGATCGACGGCACGCCACCGCAGCGCGTACGTCACGTCCGCGTCGTCACGTCCGCCGCCGTCGGTACGCAGCACGGTGGTGGTCGCCGGGGTACGCAGATGCGCCACGTCATGCTCCCGGTAACAGAATCCGTGCGGCAACCAGCCCCGTACGTAGCCGGCGAGTTGCCGGGCGGAGAGCACCTTCACCATCCGCGTGCCGCGCCGCACGGTCGCCGAGGCGCGAACCGTGGCGATCAGCGGATCATCCGCCGCACCCGGTTGCTGAGCGAGCCGGTGCACCACCGACCAGCCCCGCTCCCGGTGCAGCGGCACCAGCAGCGGAGCCTCCGCCGGCTCGCTCGACGGGGCCGCACCGTGCACGTCGGTGACCTCGGTGACGTGCACGAACCGTCGCCATCCGAGCGCCGAGGCCGGCCGGGGCGCCCACTCGAAACCGGGTGCCTCGGTCGCGCTGAACAACTCGTACGCCGCACCCCGGGCGATCTCCTCGGCCGGATAGATGACACCCCTGTACGCCACGCGCAGACCCGTACGCTGCGCGGTGCTCTCGGCCCGCCCAGTGACGTTCACGCCGCCGGGCCGCCGCGCCGAACGGTCCCGCTCACGGGTGCCTCCCGAGTTCACTCATGCCCTCACCCCGTCCTCGCGTCCCCGCGCGACGGTAGGGCCGACCGGCGGAGACGAGGTGAACACCGGGTGGCGGCCGGGTGGATTCGGCCCGTGTGTGATGCTGTCGAGGAGATGAGCGAGCCGACCGAGTCCCGCAGCCAGCGCGCGGCGCGCCGCGCCGGCGAGTTCCCACCCGCGCCCGAGCCACTGCCGCAGCCGGTGCTTGACAGTCATACCCACCTGGACATCACCGTCAGCGAGGCGGGCGTACCGGGTGGCAGCACCGCCGCAGACCCGGTCGCCGCGGCGATCGACGTTGCCGCGATGGTCGGCGTCGACCGGCTGGTACAGGTCGGCGTCGACGTCGATTCCTCCCGGTGGGGCGCCGAGGTGGCCGACCGGCATCCCGCGGTGCTGGCCACCGTGGCGCTGCACCCCAACGAGGCGCCCCGGCTGCCCGACCTCGACGCCGCCCTGCGGGAGATCGAGGCGCTGGCCGCCCGGGACCGGGTACGCGGCATCGGCGAGACCGGCATGGACTTCTACCGCACCCGCGACGACGGTCGCGCCGCGCAGGAGGAGAGCTTCCGGGCGCACATCGCCATCGCCAAGCGGTACGACAAGACCCTTGTCATCCACGACCGGGACGCGCACGCGGAGGTGCTGCGCATCCTGGACGACGAGGGCGCGCCCGAGACCGTGGTGCTGCACTGCTTCTCCGGCGACGCCGAGTTCGCCGCCGAGTGCGTCCGCCGCGGCTACCTGCTCAGCTTCGCCGGCACCGTCACCTTCACCAGCGCCGGGGCGCTGCGCGAGGCCGCCGCGCTGACGCCGCTCGACCAGATCCTGGTGGAGACCGACGCGCCGTACCTCACCCCGATGCCACACCGGGGACGGCCGAACGCGTCCTATCTCATCCCGCTGACCGTCCGGGCCCTGGCCGCCACCACCGGTACCGACCTCGACGAGCTCTGCGCTGCCATCTCCGCCACCGGCGAGCGCGCCTTCGGCCCCTGGCGCTGAACCGGCCAGCGGAGCCGAGCGTTAATAGGGGGCCCCTCCTCTACCGGAGGCGTTAAAAGGGGGCCCTTCCTTTAGCCGTAGGCTGTCGGGATGGCCGTAGACCTGCTCGGGCCGGCGGAGATCCGGGAGCTCGCCGCCCGGCTCGGTGTCGCCCCCACCAAGAAGCTCGGCCAGAACTTCGTGCACGACCCGAACACCGTGCGCCGGATCGTCGCCACCGCCGGGCTCACCGGCGACGACGTGGCGCTGGAGGTCGGGCCCGGGCTCGGCTCGCTCACCCTCGCCCTGCTGCCGGCCGCCGCCCACGTGCACGCCGTGGAGATCGACGCGGCGCTGGCCGGCGCGCTACCCGAAACCGCCGCCCGGCACGCCGGCCCGGACGCCGCCCGGCTCACCGTGCACCACGCCGACGCGCTGCGGATCACCGCCGCCGAGCTGGCCGACCCGGCACCCACCGCGCTGGTCGCGAACCTGCCCTACAACGTCGCCGTACCGGTGGTGCTGCACCTGCTCGCCGAGTTGCCCAGCCTCCGCCACGGGCTGGTGATGGTGCAGAAGGAGGTCGCCGACCGGCTCGTCGCCGGTCCCGGCTCCAAGGTGTACGGCGTGCCCTCGGTCAAGCTGGCCTGGTACGCGCACGCCCGCGCCGCCGGCAAGGTGCCGCCGAACGTGTTCTGGCCGGTACCCAACGTCGACTCCGGCCTGGTCGCCTTCACCCGCCGCGACCAGCCCCGCGCGGACGTGTCCCGCAAACAGGTCTTCGCCGTGGTGGACGCCGCCTTCGCGCAGCGCCGCAAGACGCTGCGCGCCGCCCTGGCCGGTTGGGCCGGCGGTGCCGACCGCGCCGCCAGGGTCCTCACCGCCGCCGGGGTCGACCCCGGCGCACGCGGCGAGTCACTCACCGTGGAGCAGTTCGCCGCCGTCGCCGCGTCGGCCCCGGAAGCCACCGCCGCCGCGCAGTAGGCTGACGCCGTGCGCGCGAAGCCCGTGCACGTGTACGCGTACGACCTCGTCGACGGCCGGAACGAGCCGGTCGCCGACCCCGCCGAGGAGCTGATCGTGACCAAGCCGTTTGACGTCCCGCTGCGCGTCCGGGACATCACCCCGTGACCGAGGCCTGGCGACCGGAGGACGACGAGCCGCGTGGGGCCAGCGGACCGGTACGCGTGAGAGTGCCCGCCAAGGTCAACCTGCACCTGGGGGTCGGCCCGTTGCGTCGGGACGGGTACCACGAGCTGAACACCATCTACCACGCGATCTCGATCTACGACGAGCTGACCGCGCGGCGGGGCGACACCCTCACCCTCACCATGGAGGGCGAGGGCACCGGCGAACTCGCCCTGGACGACTCCAACCTGGTCATCCGAGCCGCCCACGCCCTCGCCGGATACGCCGGTGTGCTGCCGCACGCCCGGCTGCACCTGCGCAAGCAGATTCCGCTCGCCGGTGGGCTCGCCGGAGGCAGCGCCGACGCCGCCGCCGCCCTGGTCGCCTGCGACGCGCTCTGGGGCACCGGACTGTCCCGGGACGAACTGGCTGTCATCGCCGCCGACCTCGGCTCGGACGTGCCCTTCCTGATCCACGGCGGCACCGCCCTGGGTACCGGCCGGGGCGAGGCGGTCAGCCCGGTCCTGGCCCGCCCCACCTCCTGGCACTGGGTGGTCGCCATCGCCGACGGCGGCCTCTCCACCCCAGAGGCGTACCGCGAACTGGACCGGCTGCGGGAAACCGGCGCCGCCGGGCCGGCGCTCGGCAGCACCGACGTGCTGCTCGCCGCCCTGCGGCAGCGTGACCCCCGGGTGCTCGCTCCCACCCTCGGCAACGACCTGCAGGACGCCGCGCTGGCCATGCGTCCCACGCTGGCGGCCACCCTCAAGGCTGGTGAGGCGGCTGGCGCGCTGGCCGGCATCGTCTCCGGCTCCGGACCGACCTGCGTCTTCCTCACCGCCGACGCCGCCGACGCCGAACGCGTCGCCGCCGAACTGGAAGCCGCCGAGGTGTGCCGGCAGGTCCGCACCGCCCACGGCCCGGTCCCCGGCGCCCGGATCACCTGACCGACCGCCGGCCGGGCGCCCACGCGGACGCCTTCGAGCGTGCCCGGCGCTCCGCGTACCCTGGAGGTCCAGGCGTCCTGAGGTGCCCGTCGGCACCGGGACGCCTTGATCATGAAAGGTGGGGCATGGCCAACATCGTCAACCTGGACCGGGTGTCCAAGGGCTATGGCGCCGCCGGGCCGCTGCTCACCGACGTCTCGCTCGGCCTCGACGACGCCGACCGGATCGGTGTGGTCGGGCTCAACGGTGCCGGCAAGTCGACCCTGCTGCGGCTGCTGACCCGCACCGAGGAACCCGACGACGGACGCGTCACCCACCGCCGTGACCTGCGGGTCGCCTGGCTGCCGCAGAATCTCATCCTCAGCCCGGAGGCGACCGTCCGCGACGTGGTCCTCGGCACCGCGTGGCTCGCCGAAGGCATGGGTGCCGAGCACGAGTGGGCCGGCGACGCCGGTGTACGGGCCATCCTCGACGGGCTCGGCATGCCCCATCTCGGTCTCGACGCGCCGGTCGGACCGATGTCCGGCGGCGAGCGCCGGCGGGTGGCGCTGGCCGCCCTGCTGGTCCGCGACGCCGACCTGCTCATCCTCGACGAGCCCACCAACCACCTGGACGTCGGCGGCGTCGACTGGCTCGCCCGGTACCTGCTCGGCCGCAAGGGCGCCCTGGTGGTGGTCACCCACGACCGGTGGTTCCTGGACGCCGTCTGCACCACCACCTGGGAGGTCGCCGACCAGACCGTGCGGGCCTACGAGGGCGGCTACGCCGCGTGGGTGCTCGCCCGCGCCGAACGCGAGCGGGTCGCCGCGGCAACCGAGGCCCGCCGCCAGAACCTGCTCCGCAAGGAGATCGCCTGGCTGCGCCGGGGCCCACCGGCGCGCACCTCGAAGCCGAAGTTCCGCATCGACGCCGCCAACGCCCTCATTGCCGACGTGCCGCCGCCGCGCGACACCTTGTCGCTGCAACGGCTCGCCACCGCCCGGCTCGGCAAGCAGGTGTACGACCTCGAACAGGTCCGCCTGCACGCCGGCCCCAAGACCATCCTCGACGAAGTCACCTGGCAGGTGGGACCCGGCGACCGGGTCGCCGTCCTCGGCGCCAACGGCGCGGGCAAGACCACCCTGTTGCGGATGCTCGCCGGGATCACCCGCCCGGACGGCGGGCGCCTGGTCACCGGCTCCACCGTGCGGCCGGCCTTCCTCTCCCAGGAACTCGCCGAACTGCCAGCCGAACTGCGCGTCCTGGAAGCCGTCGAGGAGGTGGCCCGACGGGTACGCCTCGGCGACCGGGAGATCTCCGCCGCCCAGCTCGCCGAGGTGTTCGGCTTCGACGACCGGCGGCTCTGGACCCCGGTGGGTGATCTCTCCGGCGGTGAGCGCCGCAGGCTCCAGATGCTGCGCCTGCTCGCCGGTGAGCCGAACGTGCTGCTGCTCGACGAGCCCACCAACGACCTCGACACCGACACCCTCGCGGCGCTGGAGGACCTGCTCGACTCCTGGCCCGGCACCATCGTGGTGGCCAGCCACGACCGCTATCTCATCGAGCGGGTGGCCGACGCGACGTACGGGCTGTTCGGTGACGGCCGGCTGGTGCACCTGCCCGGCGGCATCGACGAATATCTGGCCCGGGCCGCCGGCCGTCCCGGTCCCGCCAGCAGCGCGACACCCGCCACCGGTGCCGCCGTCACCGCGGCGAACGACACCGGGATGAGTGCCGCCGAGGCCCGGCAGGCCCGCAAGGAGCTGGCCCGGCTGGAGCGGCAGGTAGGCAAGCTGGAGCAGAAGGAGGCGGCACTGCTCGACCAGCTGGCCACGCACGCCACCGACTACAACCGGGTCGCCGAGCTGGACGCCCAGCTCAGCGAGGTACGCGCCGAACGGGAAAAGATCGAACAGGCGTGGCTGGAACTGGCCGAGGAGATTCCCGCCTGACTGCGGCCCGACGTCCGGCGGCGACGCCGCGACCTGCGGTCGCCCGGGACCCGTGTGCGGCGTCATATCGCGGGGTGCGGGAGAATCGGCGACGACCCTCACCCAACGGCGTTGGAGACACAGACATGCATACCCCCGTCAACCACCCCGCGCAGCCGATCTACCGGGCGATCGGCGGGCTGACCGGTCTGTACCTGGTGGTCTTCGGTGTGCTCGGCTTCTTCGTCAGCAGTGGCGAGCCCTTCCTCGGCCGGGGCGACACCCAGGTCCTGGGACAGGGCACGAACCTCGGCTTCTCCCTGTTGAGCGTCGTCCTGGGCGCCATCGTGCTGGCCGGCACGGTGATCGGCCGCAACCTCGACGTGCTGATCAACCAGTGGACGGCGTACCTGATCATGGTGGTCAGCCTGGCCGGGCTCGCCTTCATCCGGACCGAGGCCAACATCTTCAACCTCAGCGTCGCCACGGTCATCGTGCTGATGGTTGCCAGCCTGGTGCTGCTGCTGGCCGGCATGTACGGCAAGGTCGGCAGCGACGAGGAGCACGAGGCGTGGAAGAAGGCCCGGCTCGTCCTCTGAAGGGTTCTGCGCCGGTTGGGTTTTCGCCGGAGCCCGACCCGCTCCGGGTGGTCAGGCTTGATCCCTGCGCTGGTCGGGCTCCGGCGAAAACCCGTCACGGCTCCGCGTCGTGCGGGACAATTGTGGTGATTGTTCCTGTTGCGTGGAGGAGCCATGCCGCACTTCCCGGTGAACCACCCCGCGCGGCCCATCTACCGGGCACTTGCCGGCCTGGTCGGGCTCTACATCCTCGTCTTCGGCGTCTGGGGCACCGTACTGACCTGGGGTGAGCCGCTGTTCGCCCGGGACGGCAGCTGGGCCCTCGGGCTCCGGACCAACCTGGCCTTCTCGCTGGTCTCCGTGCTCTTCGGGGCCGTGCTCATCGTCGGCGCCTCCCGACGCGGCAACCTCGGCCACTACATGAACCTGACCGCCGGAGTCGTCTTCCTGGTCACCAGCATCCTGATGATGTCGGTGCTACAGACCAGCGCCAACTTCCTGAACTTCTCCATGTCCACGGTGATCGTCTCGATGGTCTTCGGCCTGATCCTGCTCGGCACCGGGGTGTACGACAAAGTCGGCCCGGACGAGCACGCCGAGGCGGAACGGAACCGCCGCTACCACCCGGTGGCCGAGATCCACCGCCACCGCTGACCGACGGGGATGCTGCTCGCCTGCCCCACCGATCCGCCCCGCCGGTCAACGACCGCTGGTGATCAGCCCCGGCTTCGCCTCCAGGTGCGACAGCCCGTTCCAGGAGAGGTTCACCAGATGCGCCGCCACCGTCTCCTTGCGCGGCTTGCGGACCTCCAGCCACCAGCGGCCGGTCAGCGCGACCATGCCCACCAGCGCCTGCGCGTACAACTCGGCCAGCTTCGGCTCGTACCCCCGGCTGGAGAACTCCGCGCCCAGGATGTGCTCCACCTGGTGCGCGACATCGTTCATCACGCTGCTGAAGTTGCCGGTGGCGGAGAGCACGGGCGACTCCCGCACCAGCACCCGGAAGCCGCTCGTCTCCTCCTCGATGTAGCCGAGCAGGGCCAACGCCGCCTGCTCCAGCAACTCGCGTGGATGGCCCGCGGTCAGCGCCGTGGTGATCCGGTCCAGCAGGGACCGGACCTCCCGGTCCACCACCACCGCGTAGAGCCCCTCCTTGCCGCCGAAGTGCTCGTAGACCACCGGCTTCGACACCTTGGCCCGGGACGCCACCTCCTCGATGGAGGTGGCGTCGAAGCCCCGCTCGGCGAAGATCTGCCGACCGATCGCGATCAGTTGCTCGCGACGCTGGGCCGCTGACATGCGTACCCGACTGGTCGGCTTGGCCGTTGCGGCGGGAACCGCGCGTCGGCGGCCCTTGCCGCCCTCGCCGCTGGGATTCTCGGCCACCTGGTCACCTCGCTGGCGCTCGGTGACGCCCTGTCGGGGGATCCTGCCTGCGTTCTGCCCGGTCACCTGAACATACTGCCAGGTAACTTGCCGGCGGGCGGCCCGCTTATCCTCACGCTGTCGCCTGGCCCGCCGGCTTCGCCAGCTTTGCCGCGATCCGTTCCGGCTTCGGCCAGCGGACGTCCCAGGCCGCGCCAGCCTTCTCGAACAGCCAGATCACCCGCGCGGAGATGTCGATCTGGCCGCGCAGCACCCCGTGCCGGGCGCTTGTCGGATCGGCGTGGTGCAGGTTGTGCCAGCTCTCCCCGAAGGAGATCAGGGCCAACGGCCAGAAGTTCGATGCCCGGTCGCCGTGGCGCATCATGAACGGCCGCTCACCGTACACGTGGCAGACCGAATTGATCGACCAGGTCACGTGGTGCAGCAGCGAGATGCGGACCAGGCCGGCCCAGAAGAGCGCGGTCAGCGCACCCTGCCAGGACCAGGTCAGCAGCCCGCCCATCAGCGCCGGGCCGAGCACCGAGGCGACCACCAGCAGTGGGAACATCCGCTGGATCCGCCGGATGTCCGGGTCGGCCAGCAGGTCCGGGGCGAAGCGTTCCCGGTTCGACAACTCGCGGCCGAACAGCCAGCCGACGTGCGCGTGGAACAGTCCCTTGATCAGCCCGCGCAGGTTGGTGCCGAAGCGCCACGGCGAGTGCGGGTCCCCCTCCAGATCCGAGAAGGCGTGGTGGCGGCGGTGGTCGGCGACCCACTGGATGATGTCACCCTGCACGGCGACCGAGCCGGAGACGGCCAGCGCGATGCGCAGCCACCGCTTGGCCTTGAACGAGCCGTGGGTGAAGTAGCGGTGGTAGCCGACGGTGATGCCCAGGCCCGCCAGCACGTACCAGAAGGCGGCGATGCCCACGTCGACCCAGCTCAACCAGCCACCCCAGGCAACTGGCACGGCGGCGATCAGCGCGACGAACGGGATCACCACGAAGGCCCACAACGCGATCAGGATGCCGCGGGACTGGGTGCCCTCGGTGAGGGGTTTCGGACCGGTCGGGTGGTCGATGAGAGCGGTGGACATGTCACCTCGCAGGGGACGGTGGAACGTGAAACTACGGCTACGTCACCGTAACTTAAGGCTCCGGTAGATCGCATCAGACAGCGACGAGAAGCTATGCCAGGACCGTCGTACCCTGCTCCTAAGCTGCGCCGCATGACCGACCCTGACGCCAGCGAGGTGCGTCGGCTCCGCACTGCGGAGCAACTCTCGATCCGCGAGATCCAGGCCCGCACCGGACTCGGGCGCAACCAGGTCCAGGCGTTCCTGCGCGGCGTCCCGCCACCCGAGCGGACCCGGCGCCCCAACGCCAAGGACGACCTGCGCGCCGAGGCGGTGCGACTCCGCTCGACCGGGCTTTCCGTGCCGGAGATCGCGCGCCAGTTGGCGGTGAGCAGATCGACGGCGTACCTCTGGCTGCGCCACCTCCCACTCGACCGGGACGCGGAGGAGGAACGGCAGCGCCGCCGCGCCCACTCGAAGGCCATGACCGACGCGCAGTGGGGCGAGCATCGACGGGTGCGCGACGCGGCCCGGGCGACGACGGTCGAGGCCACGGCGGCTTGGGTCAAGGACCTGCGCTACCGCGAACTGGTGCTGGTCGGGGCGGCGCTCTACTGGGCCGAGGGCACCAAGGCCAAGCCGTGGCGGCCGCACGACTGCCGGGTCCGGTTCGTCAACAGCGACCCGGCGCTGATCGGGCTGTTCGTTCGGTTCGTGGAGGCCCTGGGCGAGCGCCGGGAGCGGCTGCGTTATCGCGTCGCGATCCACGAGAACGCGGACGCCGAGGAGGCGGTCGTCTGGTGGGCCGAGCGGATCGGTGTGTCCGTCGAGGCGTTTCAGCCCACCACGTTGAAGCGGCACCGTCCCACGAGTGTCCGACACAACACCGGTGAGACGTATCGGGGCTGCCTGAGCGTCGAGGTGCCACGGTCGCGGCGGCTGTATTGGAAGATCGAGGGGATCATGAAGGGTATGAGTGATGGTGTCGCGGGCGCGGGACGCTAAGGTGTAGGGGTCGGCTAGCTACTAGCTTTCTGCCCGTTTTAGACCATCCCGGGTCGTCTAATGGCAGGACGTCAGGTTTTGGTCCTGATTGTAGGGGTTCGAGTCCTCTCCCGGGAGCTTCCGCTGATCGACGGCTGATGTCTGGTTAGCATGGCCGCGAGAGTGTCCGTGTTTCGACGGGAGCCACGTCGTGTCCGAGCCCCACCCCCGCACCGTCGTCGTGCTTGCCGCCGGTGAGGGCAAGCGGATGAAGTCCTCATTGCCCAAGGTGCTGCATCCGCTGCTCGGCCGGACCCTGGTCGGCCACGTGCTGGGCGCGGCCGAGCCGCTGGCGGCGCAGCACACGATGGTGGTGGTCGGGCACGAAGCGGATCAGGTCCGGGCGCATCTGGCCGAGGTCGCTCCGGAGGCGACGGCGGTGTTCCAGGCCGAGCAGCTCGGCACCGGACACGCGGTGCGGATCGCGCTGGAGGCGGCGCCCGAGGCGGCCGGCACCGTGGTGGTGCTCAACGGTGACGTGCCGCTGTTGCGGCCGGAGACGGTAAGTGCGCTGGTCGCGGCGCACGAGGGCGAGGGCGCGGCGGCGACCGTGCTGGCCGCGCAGGTGCCGGATCCGACCGGACTCGGCCGCATCGTGCGGGACGCCGGGGGCCGGCTGCGGCAGATCGTCGAGCAGCGCGACGCCAGCCCCGAGCAGTTGGCGATCCGGGAGATCAACGCGGGCATCTACGCGTTCGACGCGGCGCGGTTGCGGGACGTGCTGGGCAAGCTCTCCACGGACAACGACCAGGGCGAGGAGTACCTGACCGACGTGTTCGGGCTGCTGGTCTCCGCCGGTGAGCCGGTGGCCGTGCACCTGGCGGAGGACCACACCGAGACGCTCGGCTGCAACGACCGGGTGGAGTTGGCGGCGCTGCGTCGGCTGCTGCGGGACCGGGTCAACGAGCGTTGGATGCGCGCCGGGGTGAGCCTGCTTGATCCGGAGACGACCTGGATCGACGTGACGGTGGCGCTCGACCGGGACGCGGTGGTGGACCAGAACACCCAGCTGCGCGGCGGTTCGGTGGTCGGCAGCGGTGCGGTGGTGGGGCCGGACGTGACGCTCATCGACACGGTGGTGCACGCCGGCGCGACGGTGCTGCGTAGTCACGCGGTGGGCGCCGAGGTCGGTCCGGGCGCCAGCGTCGGACCGTACGCGTACCTGCGGCCGGACGCGCGGCTGGCGGAGAAGTCGAAGGTCGGCACGTTCGTCGAGGTGAAGAACTCCGAGGTGGGTGCGGGCGCCAAGGTGCCGCACCTGTCGTACGTCGGCGACGCGACCATCGGGGCGCGGGCGAACATCGGCGCGGCGACGATCTTCGTGAACTACGACGGGGTGAACAAGCACCGCACCGTGGTCGGCGAGGCGGCCTTCGTGGGCTGTGACACGAGTCTGATCGCGCCGGTCGAGGTGGGCGCGGGGGCGTACGTGGCGGCGGGTAGTGCGATCGCCAAGGACGTGCCGCCCGGCGCGCTCGGGGTGACCCGGGCGCCGCAGCGCAACATCGACGGCTGGGTGGCGCATCGGCGACCGGGCACGCGTTCGGCCGAGGCGGCGCAGCGGGCGGCGCAGAGTGCGTCGACCGGGGGCTCGGCCGCAAGCGAAGGTGAGGCAATCCACGGCACCGCCGAGTCAGTGGGCCCGGCGACGCAGGCGGGAGATACTGCAACCGAATAGTCCCCGGCAGACCACCACCGTGGGCCGGGTACCACCGACCAAAACGGGAGCAGACGGGCCCATGGGCAGCATCGTCGCCGAAAACCGCAAGAGCCTGATGCTCTTCTCCGGACGTGGCTTTCCGGAGCTGGCCAGGGAGATCGGCGAGGTGCTCGGCGTCGCGCCGACGCCGGCCGACGCGTACGAGTTCGCCAACGGTGAGATCTTCGTACGGTTCAAGGACTCGGTACGTGGTTCGGACGCCTTCGTGGTGCAGTCCGTCACGCACGGGGTGAACACGTGGGTCATGGAGACCCTGATCATGATCGATGCGTTGAAGCGCGGTTCGGCCAAGCGGATCACGGTCGTCCTGCCGTTCTATCCGTACTCGCGGCAGGACAAGAAGCACCGCGGCCGGGAGCCGATCTCGGCCCGGCTGATCGCGGACCTGTTGAAGACCGCGGGGGCGAACCGGATCCTCACCGTGGATCTGCACACCGCGCAGATCCAGGGCTTCTTCGACGGCCCGGTGGACCACCTCTTCGCGATGGACATCCTGGCCGAGTACGTGCAGCGCAGGTACGCGGGCCGGCCGATGACCGTGGTCGCCCCGGATTCGGGTCGGGTGCGGGTGGCGGAGCGGTGGACGGACCGGCTGGGCGGTTGCCCGCTGGCGTTCATCCACAAGACGCGGGATCCGCTGAAGCCGAACCAGGTGGTGGCGAACCGGGTGGTCGGTGAGGTGGAGGGTCGGGTCTGCCTGATCGTCGACGACATGATCGACACGGGTGGCACGATCTGCAAGGCGGCGGACATCCTGAAGGAGTCGGGTGCGGCGGACGTGATCGTGGCGTCCACCCACGCTCTGCTCTCCGACCCGGCCACCGAGCGGTTGAAGAACAGCCCGATCAGCGAGGTGGTGGTGACCAACACCCTCCCGCTGCCGCCGGAGAAGCAGCTCGACAAGCTCACCGTGCTCTCCATCGCGCCGCTGCTGGCCCGGGCCATCCGAGAGGTGTTCGACGACGGTTCGGTGACCACCCTTTTCGGCGGGCTGAGCTGAGCTGAGGGTTGCGGCATCCGGGCGGGTCGACCTGCGTGGTCGGTCCGTCCGGGGCGTCGCGGCGGGCAGGTGCGGGGACTGCCGGAAAGCCGGGAAGTCGCTCGGGTAGACTGGTGCGGTTGCCACGGCGAGGGTGCCCTGCGGGCCGCTGAAAAGCGCCGCACGGAGGCACCGTGATCGACGCGGTGCTCCGGGCAGTCTGCTGACGCATGAGCCCCTGCGAGCCCCCCGCCCAGCACCGCCAGACGACAAGCTGCCGCAGCGAAGCATCAGGAGTTTCCCCGTGTCCGAGGTAAAGATCAGCGCCGAGCCCCGCACCGAGTTCGGCAAGGGTGGTGCCCGTCGTACCCGCCGGGCCGGCAAGGTGCCCGCCGTGCTGTACGGCCATGGCGAGAAGCCGAAGCACATCGCCCTGCCGGCCCGCGAGTTCGCGGCGGCCATCCGCAAGGGCGGCGCCAACCAGCTCTTCGCGATCGAGGTCAGCGACGGCACCCAGGCGCTGGCGCTGCCGAAGGCGATCCAGCGTGACCCGATCAAGGACACCTTCGAGCACGTCGACCTGTTGCTGGTCCGTCGGGGCGAGAAGGTCACCGTCGACGTGCCGGTCCAGCTGACCGGCGAGGCGGCGCGGGACACGCTTATCGTGCACGACCACGACACCCTCTCGGTGACCGCCGACGCGACCAAGGTGCCGGACCACCTGGAGGCGTCGATCGAGGGCGCCGAGGCGGGTGTCCAGGTCACCGCCGGTGACGTCGAGTTGCCTTCCGGTGTCGAGCTGGCCGCCGACCCGGAGCTGCCGGTCGCCACGGTCACCGCCGCGCCGACCGCCGAGCAGCTCGAGGCGACGCTGCCCGAGGTCGAGACCGCCGACGAGGAGGCCGAGGCCGGCGTCGGCGAGGGGACCGCAGAGTCCGCCGAGGGCGCCGAGGCTGGCGAGCCGGCCGCCGCGGGTGGCGAGGAGACCGCCGAGGCGCGGACCGAGGCCTGAGCGGTCCAACAGCTGTGCGACAGGCGTCCCCGGTTGCCGGGGGCGCCTGTCGGCGTATCGGAGTAAGAGCGACCGGCAATAGGGCGGTGGAGGCGAGGCGGGTCCTGGCCGAGGGTGGCAAGGCGGAGGAGGAGGTCATGCCGGTGTTGCATGGCCGACGACGACAACGCCACCAGCCGATGTGCCAGGGCTCGCCGCAGCCCCGCCAGTCCTATTGCCGGTCGCTCTACGGCGGCGGTAGCGGAGGGGACGAAGGGTGACGGACGAGACCGGGCCGTGGCTGGTGGTCGGCCTGGGTAATCCGGGTCGGGAGTACGCCGGCAACCGGCACAACGTCGGGTTCATGGTGGCCGACCTGCTGGCCGGTCGAGTGGGCGCGAAGTTCGGTCGGTACAAGCGGGCGATGGCGGATGTCGCCGAGGGGCGGCTCGGCTTCGGTGGCCCGAAGCTTGTGCTGCTCAAGCCGTTGACGTACATGAACCTTTCCGGCGGGCCGGTGGCGAGCCTGGCCCAGTTCTTCCGGGTGCCGCCGGCTCAGGTGATCGCGGTGCACGACGAACTGGACATCGCGTACGGCCAGGTGCGGGTGAAGTGCGGCGGGGGCGAGGGCGGGCACAACGGCCTGCGGTCGATGTCGAAGTCGCTGGGTACGAAGGACTACGTACGGGTGCGGTTCGGGATCGGCCGGCCGCCGGGTCGGCAGGATCCCGCCGACTATGTGCTGTCGGACTTCGGCGCGGTGGAGCGCAAGGAGTTGGATTTTCTGGTGGATCGGGCCGCGGACGTGGTGGAGTCCGTGGTCACCCGGGGTGTGGAGCCGACGCAGAACCTCTATCACGGCGGGTGACGGGTCGGTCGCCGGCCGGTCGGGCCGGTAGTCTGCGGGTTCGGCGGCCGGGCGGGGTCGGCTGCTCGGCGTACGCGGATCGTGGCGAGGCGACGGGAGCGCAGAGCATGAGCAGTCCACCGATGGCCGACGGTGCCTTCGCGCGGTGGTTGGCGGACCGGGCCGGTCAGGCGCTGGTGGGTCTGCGGGCGGAGTTGGGGTTCGCCGACGCCGGTGCCTTGAAGTCGGCGGGGGACAAGGTCTCGCACGACCTGATCCGGACCGAGCTGGCCCGGTGGCGCCCGGGTGACGCGGTGCTCTCCGAGGAGGACGAGGGTTCCCGGCTGGCGTGGGCGGCCGAGGTGAGCACCACGACGGTTTCCCGGTTGACCGCCGACCGGGTGTGGATCATCGATCCGTTGGACGGCACCCGGGAGTTCGGCGAGGAGGGGCGCGCGGACTGGGCGGTGCATGTCGCGCTCTGGGCGCGTAACGCGCCGACGCCGCACGGCCTGGTCGCGGGCGCGGTCGGGTTGCCGGTGCGGCACCGGGTGCTCGGCACGGACCAGCCGCCGGCGTACCCCCCGATGCGGTCGGCGGCGGTGCCGGCCGGCGGTGCCCAGCGGCTCCGGTTGGCGGCCAGCCGGAGCCGGCCGCCGGTGTTCCTGACCGATTTTGCCGAGGATGTCGGTGCGGAGTTGGTGCCGATGGGTTCGGCCGGGGTGAAGATCGCGGCGGTGATCACCGGAGAGGTGGACGCCTACGTCCACGCGGGCGGGCAGTACGAGTGGGATTCGGCCGCGCCGGTGGCTGTGGCGACGGCCACCGGATTGCATGCTTCCCGGATCGACGGTTCTGCGCTGGAATACAACCAGGCGGATCCGCGCCTGCCTGATCTGCTGGTGTGCCGTAAGGATCTCGCCAGCCGGTTACTTGCAGCGTTGCAGCGGCATTGCGGGTAGCCTGGCGCTACTTCCTGACATGTCCGACCGGAAAGGTCTGGAAACGGATGAGCGAGCGAATCGAGTCGCTGTCATGACCGTCACCCCCGCCTACCAGGTCACGCACCTCGACGCGTTGGAGGCGGAGAGCATCTTCGTGATGCGTGAGGTGGTTGCCGAGATGGAGCGGCCGGTGCTGCTCTTCTCCGGCGGCAAGGACTCGATCGTCATGCTCCGGCTGGCCCAGAAGGCGTTCGCGCCGGCTCAGATCCCGTTCCCGGTGATGCACGTCGACACCGGCCACAACTTCCCCGAGGTGCTGGACTACCGGGATCGCCGGGTGGCCGAGCTGGGCCTGCAACTGGTGGTGGCGAGCGTGCCGGAGGCGCTGGCCAGCGGGTTGGTGCGGGAGTCGGCGGACGGCATGCGTAACCGGATCCAGACGCCGGTGCTGCTCGACGCGGTGGAGAAGCACCGCTTCGACGCGCTCTTCGGCGGTGCCCGCCGGGACGAGGAGAAGGCCCGGGCCAAGGAGCGGGTGTTCAGCTTCCGGGACGAGTTCGGCCAGTGGGATCCGAAGAACCAGCGGCCGGAGCTGTGGTCGCTCTACAACGGCCGGCATCACCCGGGCGAGTCAATCCGGGTCTTCCCGTTGTCGAACTGGACCGAGCTGGACGTCTGGCACTACATCGCCCGGGAGCGGATCGACCTGCCGTCGATCTACTTCGCGCACGAGCGTGAGGTGATCGAGCGGGACGGGATGCTCTACGCGGTAAACGAGTTCCTGCCGGCCCGCGCCGGTGAGGAGCGGTTCAAGGCCCGGGTGCGGTACCGCACGGTGGGCGACGCCTCCTGCACGGCGGCGGTCCGCTCCGACGCCGACACGGTCGAGAAGGTCATCGAGGAGGTCGCCGCGACCCGGATCACCGAGCGCGGGGCGACCCGGGGCGACGACCGGGTCAGCGAGGCCGCCATGGAGGACCGCAAGCGGGAGGGCTACTTCTGATGACGACCGAGACGTTCGCGCCGGCCGGTGCCGAGACGGCTGGTCGGCCGATGGACCTGCTGCGCTTCGCGACCGCGGGCAGCGTGGACGACGGCAAGTCGACCCTGATCGGTCGGCTGCTGTACGACACGAAGTCGCTCTTCACCGACCAGTTGGCCGCGGTGGAGGCGGTCAGCGCGGCCCGGGGCGACGAATACACCAACCTGGCGCTGCTCACCGACGGCCTGCGGGCCGAGCGGGAGCAGGGCATCACCATCGACGTGGCGTACCGCTACTTCGCCACGCCCCGGCGCAAGTTCATCATCGCGGACACCCCCGGGCACATCCAGTACACCCGGAACATGGTCACCGGTGCCTCCACCGCCGACCTGGCGCTGATCCTGGTGGACGCGCGCAAGGGCCTGGTCGAGCAGTCCCGCCGGCACGCCTTCCTCTGCTCGTTGTTGCGGGTGCCGCACCTGGTGCTCTGCGTCAACAAGATGGATCTCGTGGACTTCTCGCAGGAGGTCTTCGAGCGGATCGCCGACGAGTTCACCGCGTTTGCCGCGAAACTGGACGTGCCGGACCTGACCGTGGTGCCGATCTCCGCGTTGCAGGGCGACAACATCGTCACCCGCTCGCCGAACATGCCCTGGTACGAGGGGCCGGCGCTGCTGCACCACCTGGAGCGCGTACACATCGCCAGCGACCGGAACCTGGTCGACGTCCGCTTCCCGGTGCAGTACGTGATCCGCCCGCAGTCGACCACGGTCACCGACTATCGGGGCTACGCCGGCCAGGTGGCCTCCGGGGTACTCAAGCCGGGCGACGAGGTGATGGTGCTGCCGTCGGGCTTCACCAGCCGGATCAAGTCGGTGGAGACCGCCGACGGGCCGGTCGCGGAGGCGTTCCCGCCGATGTCGGTGACGGTACGGCTGACGGACGAGATCGACATCTCCCGGGGCGACATGATCTGCCGGCCGAACAATGCGCCGGCGGTCGCCCAGGACATCGAGGCGATGGTCTGCTGGATGGACGAGACCCGTCCGTTGCAGGTCGGCGGCAAGTACGCGATCAAGCACACCACCCGGGTGGCGCGGGCGATCGTCCGTGACCTGCACTACCGCCTCGACATCAACTCGCTGCACCGCGAGGATTCCGCGACCGAGCTGCGGCTCAACGAGATCGGTCGGGTCCGGCTGCGCACCACCGTCCCGCTGCTGGCCGACGAGTACCGCCGCAACCGCACCACCGGCGGCTTCGTCATCATCGACGAGACCACCAACCGCACCGTCGCCGCCGGAATGATCGTCGAAGCCGCCTGATCGACCTCTCTCCTTCGCGATCTTGCACTTTCGGTCGCCTTTTTGTCGCTCCCCGGGGCATTTGTCCCGACCGAAACTGCAAGATCGCCGGGCCGGGGTGGGGCGGGCCGGGGCGGGGTGGGGCGGTGGGGTGGGGCGGTGGGGTGGGGTTAGTTGAGGTGGGTGGTGCCGGGGGCGGGGGTGACGGTGGTGTGGGTGGGTGCGGTGAAGGCGCGGTCGGCGTACGCGGCCGTGACGGCGGCGGCCACCAGGTCGGCCTGGTCCGCCTCGATCAGGGCCAGTACGCAGCCGCCGAAACCGCCGCCGGTCATCCGGGCACCGAGCGCCCCGGCGGCGAGCGCGGCCTCGACGGCGGTGTCGACCTCGGGCACGGTGATGGCGAAGTCGTCCCGCATGGAGGCGTGCGAGGCGGTGAGCAGCGCGCCGATCCGGCGGGGCTGTCCGGCACGGAGCAGGGCGACGGTGTCCAGCACCCGCTGGTTCTCGGTGACCACGTGCCGGACGCGGCGACGGGTCTCGTCGTCGGTGAGCCGGGCGAGCGCGTCGTCGAGCTGCTCCGCCGGTACGTCCCGCAGTGCGGTCACGCCGAGCAGCTTCGCTGCCTGCTCGCAGGAGGCGCGGCGGGCCGCGTACTCGCCGTCGGCGTGGCGGTGCGGGGCCCGGCTGTCGATCACCAGCACGGCCAGCCCGGCGGGGTCCAGGTCGAACGGGATGTGTTCCACCTGCTCGGTGCGGCAGTCGAGGAAGAGGGCGTGCCCGGCCCGGCAGCGGATCGCCGCCGACTGGTCCATGATCCCGGTGGGCGCGCCGACGTAGTGGTTCTCGGCCCGCTGGGCCAGCCGGGGCTGGTGCTCGGCGGGCAGGTCGAGCCCGCCGAGGTCGACAAGCGCGGCCAGCACGGCGGCCTCCAGCGCGGCGGAGGAGGAGAGCCCGGCACCGAGCGGTACGTCGGAGGCGATGGCCAGTCGGGCGCCCGGCACCGGGTGACCCGCCGTGCGTAGCGCCCACACCACCCCGGCCACGTACGCCGCCCAGCCGGTGACCCGGCCGGGGGCGGCCACCTCGGCGACGCCGAAGTCGACCGTCTCACCGGTCAGCTCGGACCAGACCGTCCAGTCGTCGGTGGGCCGGGGCGTTGCGGCGACGACGGTGCGCTGCGGCAGCGCGAACGGCAGCACGAAGCCGTCGTTGTAGTCGGTGTGCTCGCCGATCAGGTTGACCCGGCCGGGAGCCGCCCAGCGGCCGGCGGGCGGTTCGCCGTACATCTGCCGGAAGCCTGCGGTGGCGCGGTCGGCGACCTCGCGGGGACGGCCGGTCACGGCTGACCCAGCCGGTGGGTGCGGTAGAAGGCCCAGGCGTCGGTGACGATGTCGGGCAGGGTCGGCTTGTCTGGTTCCCAGCCGAGTTCGGCGCGGGCCAGCGCGGCGGAGGCGACCAGCTCGGCCGGGTCGCCCTCGCGGCGAGGTGCCACCTCGACCGGCACCGGATGGCCGGTGACCTCGCGGACCACCTCGACCACCTGCCGGTTGGTGAAGCCGTTGCCGTTGCCGAGGTTGTAGATGCGGTGCTGCCCGGCGGTGGCCGCGTCGAGGGCGAGCAGGTGGGCGCGGGCCAGGTCGGCGACGTGGATGTAGTCGCGGACGCAGGTGCCGTCGGCGGTGGGGTAGTCGTCGCCGAAGAGTTGCAGCTTCTCCCGCCGCCCGGCGGCCACCTCCAACGCGATCGGGATGAGGTGGGTCTCCGGGTCGTGCCGTTCACCGAGGGCGGTGTCGCCGTCGAGGTACGCCCCGGCGACGTTGAAGTAGCGCAGCGAGACGGCGGCCAGGCCGTGACCGATCGCCTCGGAGGTGAGCGCCAGGTCGACGGCGAGCTTGGTCGCGCCGTAGGTGTTGGTCGGGGCCTTGGCTGCGGTTTCCGGGATGGGCAGCTCGCTGGGGTTGCCGTAGACCGCGGCGGTGGAGGAGAAGACCAGTCGGGGTACGCCGGCGACGCGGACCGCGTCGAGCAGCGCCAACGAGCCGACGGTGTTGTTGTGCCAGTACCGCTCCGGGGCGACCATGGACTCCCCGGCGGCGATCAGCGCGGCGAAGTGCAGCACGCCGTCGAAACCGGACTGCGGGGTGAGCACCCGGGCCGCGTCGTGGAGACCGACCTCGACGTGGGTGGCGTCGGGGGCGAGCGCCTCCCGGTGGCCGGTGCGCAGATCGTCCAGGACGACCACCTCGTGGCCGGCATCGAGGAGCATCCGGGTCACCACGCTGCCGATGAAGCCGGCGCCGCCGGTGACGAGCAGTTTCACGTCGTCTCCTTCCGCCCGACCCGTCCGGTCGTGGCTCGTGGTGGTTCACACCCTACGGCGAGGACGCTGGCTACCATCACTGTCATGCGGGCAGCGCGTCGGCGCGGATCCCGGCGGCGGGAGTCGGACCGGCCCCGCCGCGAACCAGGGCCGCTGGCCCGCGCCGTGGCGCGGGTGCTGGTCCGCGGGGCCGACGGCGCGTTGCGCCTGGTCACCGACCTGCTCGGTGCCGGGACGGCGGCCGGCCGCGAGCGGATCAGCGAGGCGGAGCTGCGGGATCTGGTCGCCGCGAACACGGTGCTCGACCCGGTGGGCCGCCGCATCATCGACGAGGTGCTGGTGGCCGGGGCGAGGCTTATCCGCGAGGTGATGATGCCCCGCACCGAGGTGGTCTTCCTCTCTGCGGCGCTGACCCTCGCCGAGGCGGAGCCGCTGGTCCGGGAGGGGATGCACACCCGCTACCCGGTGACCGACGGCACCCACGACGACGTGGTCGGCGTCGTGCACCTGCGGGACGTGCTGTTGTGGCCGGAGCGCGATCCGGACACCCGGGTCGGCCAGTTGATCCGTGAGGTGAAACGGCTGCCGGCCAGCAAGCGGGTGCTCGCCGCACTTACCGAGATGCGGCGGGAGGGACACCACCTGGCCGTGGTGGTCGACGAGTACGGCGGCACCGCCGGCATCGTGACCTGCGAGGATCTGATCGAGGAGTTGGTCGGTGAGATCCACGACGAGTACGCCGACGCGCCCGAGCCCGTGCTCACCGGCCTGCCGGCGGTGGTGGACGGCCGGCTCAACCTCGCCGATTTCGCCGAGCGCACCGGCGTGCCGCTGCCCGACGGCCCGTACGAGACGGTGGGTGGGTTCGTGATGGCCGGGCTGGGGCGGTTGCCCGCGCCGGGCGACGAGGTGGCGGTGCCCGCCGAGCCCGCCGGGCGTTCGGGTGGCGCGCTGCTGCGGGTGCTTACCCTGGAGGGACGGCGGGTGGCCCGGCTCGCGGTCACCGCGGCTCGGCTGCCGGAACAGCGGCGGGACGTGGCCCACGGCGTCGACCGGGCCCGACCCGCCGGCCCGTCATGACGTGGGTCGGGTGTTGCTGACAGAATTGCCGGCATGTCCGACGTTCCCGCCCGCCCGCGCGTCTTCTCCGGCATCCAGCCGACGGCCGACTCGTTCCACCTCGGCAACTATCTCGGCGCGGTGCGGCACTGGGTGGCCTTGCAGGATTCGCACGACGCGTTCTACTGCGTGGTCGATCTGCACGCCATCACCGCCGGGCACGACCCGAAGGTGCTGCACCAGCGGTCCCGGGTGGCCGCCGCGCAGCTGCTGGCCGTCGGGGTGGACCCGGATCGCTGCACGCTGTTCGTGCAGTCGCAGGTGCCCGAGCACACCCAGCTGGCCTGGGTGCTTGGCTGCATCACCGGGTTCGGTGAGGCCAGCCGGATGACCCAGTTCAAGGACAAGTCGCAGAAGCAGGGCAACGAGCGGGCCAGCGTGGGCCTGTTCACGTACCCGATCCTCCAGGCCGCCGACATCCTGCTCTACCAGGCCAACGCGGTGCCGGTCGGCGAGGACCAGCGCCAGCACCTGGAGCTTTCCCGCGACCTGGCGCAGCGGTTCAACACGAACTTCGGGCCGACCTTCACGGTCCCCGCGCCGCACATCGTCAAGGAGACCGCGAAGATCACCGACCTTCAGGACCCGACGGCGAAGATGTCGAAGTCCTCCTCCTCGCCCGGCGGCATCGTGGACCTGCTGGAGGAGCCGGCCCGCTCGGCCAAGAAGATCCGCTCGGCGGTGACCGACACCGGCCGGGAGATCGTCTTCGACGAGAAGACCAAGCCCGGCATCTCCAACCTGCTCACCATCTACTCGGCGTTGAGCGGGCGCGGCATCGACGATCTGGTCGCCGCGTACGACGGCAAGGGTTACGGCGACCTGAAGAAGGACCTCGCCGAGGTGGTCCGGGAGTTCGTCACGCCGATCCAGGAACGCACCCGCGCCTATCTTGACGACCCGGCCCAGCTGGACAAGCTGCTCGCCGCCGGTGCCGAGAAGGCCCGCCGGGTGGCGGTGCCGACGCTGCTCAAGACGTACGAGCGGGTGGGGTTCTTCCCGCCGGTACGCGGCGAGTAGCCGGCCGCATCAGCACGGGCGGTGGGAACGAGTCGGCGGCCGAAGGGGTGGCGCGAGGCGTGGATCAGGGGACCGGGGCACCGGCGGAATCCGGCGACACCGTCCAGATCGGCATCGCCGTCGACATTCCCGAGCCGTGGGGCAGCCTGCTGACCCGGCGCCGGCTGGAGGCCGGTGACCCGAACACGGTGCCGGCCCACGTCACCCTGCTCGGGCCGACCGAGATCCCGGTGGCCGCGCTGCCGGCGGTGGAGCGGCACCTCGCCCGGGTCGCCGCAGCGCACCTGCCGTTCACCCTGCACCTGCGGGGCACCGGCACCTTCCGGCCGGTGACCCAGGTGGTCTTCGTTGCGGTGGCCGCCGGGATCAGCGAGTGTGAACTGCTGGCCGCCGCGATCAACGCCGCGCCGCAGCTCCGTCGAGAGCTGCGCTTTCCCTACCATCCACACGTGACGGTGGCGCAGGACGTCGCGCCGGAGGCGTTGGACAAGGCGTACGAGGATCTGGCCGACTTTTCCGCGATATTCGAGGTGGAGTGCTTCACTCTCTTCTCGCACAGCGGGCAGACGCGGTGGCAGCCGCGCCGGGACTTCCGGCTGGGCGGCTGATCGGCCGACCGGCCGGTACCGGTACGGGCGTGCCGACGAGGCATCGGCGAGGATGACGACGTGAACGTTCTGGGCCGGACCGAGGCCGCCATCGACCGCGGGTTGAGCGCCGCACGCCGCCGGTCCCCGGCCTTCGGTCACCTGTGGCGGGCCGGGGTGCTCTACACCGATCTACAGGGCGGCCGGTTGGCCGCCGCGATCGCCTACTACGGCTTCTTCGCCGTCTTCGCCCTGGCACTCGTCGGGTACGCGATCTTCGGCGCCCTACTGGACGAAAACGACGAGGTCCGGGCGGCGGCGGAGGATTTCCTCGGTGAGAATCTGCCCTTCCTCGACCCGGGCCAGGTCGCCGAGAGCAGCGGCACGGTCGGCGTGGTCGGCCTGCTCATCCTGATCCTGACCGGGATCGGCTGGGTGGAGGCGATCCGCTCCTCGCAGCGGCTGATCCACGGCCTCGACCAGCATCCCGGCAACCTGGTCGTGCGCCGGCTGGTCGACCTCGGCGTACTGCTTGTGGTCTTCGTACTGCTCGGGGCCTCGGTGGCGGCGGTGGACGCGCTGGAGTCGCTGCTGCGTTTCCTGCTGCGCAGCACCGGCTCGGTCGCGCTCACCACGGTCAGCGCCGTGCTAAGCGTCCTGGTCAACTCGGTGCTGGCCACCCTGCTCCTGGTCGCGGTGCCCCGGCTGCGGATGAGCCGGGCCCGGCTGCGGCCGGTGGTGCTGCTCGTCGCGGTCGGCATCACCCTGCTCAACACCGTCGGCCGGTTCTGGGTGGGACGGATCGAGCACAACCCGGCGTACACGGTGGTGGCCACCGCCGTGGGCCTGCTGGTCTACCTGTACCTGCTCAACCAGCTGGTGCTCTTCGGCGCGGCGCTTGCGGCGACCAGCCGGCGTGGTCGGGTGGTGGACCTGGCGGGCCCGCGCGGGCCGACCGACCTGGATGCAGAGACCGATCCCGGTACCCCGGGCGGCGCCGGCTGACCGGAGCGTTGCGCGAACCTGCCCCGCGCCCGGCTGACCGGAGCGCGTTGCGCGAACCTGCCCCGCGCTCGGCTGACCGGAGCGCGTTGCGCGAACCTGCCCCGCGCTCGGCTGACCGGAGCGCGTTGCGCGAACCTGCCCCGCGCCCGGCTGACCGGAGCGCGTTGCGCGAACCTGCCCCGCGCCCGGCGGGCAGCGACGATGATGGGCCGGTGGGGGCACTCGTGACGCTGGACCTGCCGAGCGACTCGCCGATGCTGGATCTGCCGTGGGTGATCACCTTCGGCCCGCTCGGCGACACCGACGAATGGGAGCCGGTGGTCTGCGGCCCGTACGAGCGACCGCACGCGTTGGCGCTGGCCGAGGCGGTGGTCGCCGACGAGCAGCTGATGGCGGTGGTGGAGCCGCTGGTGCCGGCGGTCTCGGTGGAGCAGATCCGGGGCGAGATCGCCGCCGCGCAGCTGGCCGCCGAGGACGAGACGGTCCGGGTCGACCAGGCCGATCTCTACGGCGACTACGAGGACACCATCGACGAGGAGGAGCTGGCGGCCCTCGAGCGACCCACCGAGACCGGACCGTTGCCGGCCCCGGACCCAGCCGACCTACGCGCCGCCTTCGCCCGCATAGCCACCCGCCTCACCACCTGACCACCCCGCCCCCACCCACCCACCCACCCCACCCACCCACCACCGCGTTGATCATGAGGTTGGCGGCAGTTTAAAGATCAACCACTGCCGCCAACCTCATGGTCAACACTAGGGGTGGCGGGTGAACCAGGCGGCGGCGTCGATCGGGAGGAGGTGGTGGGCGGTGGGGTGGGCAATGGGGTGGGGGGTGGGGTGGTCGGTTAGGGGGGTGCTGGCGACGATGGGGTCGCCGTACCCCTCGATCAGGACCGGGGTGTCGCCGAGGTTGACCACGCAGGTCAGCTCGGTGTCGCCGACGGCGCGGCGGAAGGCGAGCACCCCGGGGGCGGTCTCCAGCCAGGTGATGCCGCCGAGACCGACAAGCGCCGGGTGGGTATGGCGGATCCGCAGCGCCGCCCGGTACAGCTCCAGGGTCGAGTCGGGCGTACCGGTCTGGGCGGCCACCGAGAGGGCCCGCCAGGTCGCCGGGGCCGGCAGCCAGCTCAGCGTGCTGCCGGCCGGCCCGAAGCCGTACGGCGCCAGTTCGCCGCTCCACGGGATGGGCACCCGGCAGCCGTCGCGGCTCTCGCCGGTACGCAGGAAGGCCGGGTCCTGCCGCAACTCGTCCGGTAGGTCGAGCACCTCGGGCAGGCCCAGTTCCTCACCCTGGTAGAGGTACGCGCAGCCGGGCAGGGCGAGCATCAGCAGCGCGGCGGCGCGGGCCCGGCGCAGCCCGACCTCCCCGTCGCCGTAGCGGGTGACGTGCCGCTGCCGGTCGTGGTTGGAGAGCACCCAGGTGGTCGGGGCGCCGACGATTGTCGACTCGGCCAGCGCGGTGTCGATCACCTTGCGGAAGGAGTCGGCCGACCAGGTGGCGTCGAGGAAGTCGAAGCTGAACGCCTGGTGCAACTCGTCCGGGCCGATGTAGCGGGCCAGCCGCTGCGGGGTCTCGGCCCACGCCTCGGCCACCGCCATCCGGCCACCGGGGTAGCTGTCCAGGATGGGCCGCCAGGCGCGGTAGATGTCGTGCACCTCGTCCTGGTCGAAGTAGGGCAGCCGGCCCTTGCCGAGCAGTTCCGACTGGCGTCGCCCGGTGGTCATCGAGCTGAAGCCGACGTCCGGCAGCCCTTCGGCCTTGATCATGCCGTGCGCCACGTCGATCCGGAAACCGTCGACGCCGCGGTCGAGCCAGAACCGGAGGACGTCCTCGAACTCGGCGCGTACCTCGGGGTGGCGCCAGTTCAGGTCGGGCTGGGCCGGGTCGAACAGGTGCAGGTACCACTGGCCGTCGGGCACCCGGGTCCAGGCCGGACCGCCGAAGATGCTCTCCCAGTCGTTGGGTGGCTGCTCACCGTTCGCGCCCGTGCCGTCGGCGAAGAGGTAGCGCGCCCGTTCCACCGAACCGGGCGCGGCGGCCAGCGCGGCCTGGAACCAGGGGTGTCGGTCGGAGGTGTGGTTCGGCACGATGTCCACGATGATCCGCAGGCCGAGTGCGTGGGCGTCGGTGATCATCGCTTCGAAGTCGCCGAGGGTGCCGAACATCGGGTCGACGTCGCGGTAGTCGGCGACGTCGTAGCCGCCGTCCACCATCGGCGAGGTGTAGAAGGGGGTCAGCCAGAGCGCGTCCACGCCGAGGTCGCGCAGGTAGGGCAGGCGTTCCCGGATGCCGTTCAGGTCACCGATGCCGTCGCCGTTGGAATCGGCGAAGCTGCGGACGTAGACCTGGTAGACGACGGCGGACCGCCACCAGTCGGCGTCGGAGGTCAGCGGCGAGGGGGTGCTGACGGTCATCGGGTGTTCCCCGTTCTGTGGCGCGGGACGGCGGCACCCCGGCGATGGTGGACGCTCAGGGTGTCCCAGCAGAATGCCGCCCCACCCTTGCAAGAGTCAAGCATTCCTTGCGCAAGAACCACCCCGGCCGCCACCCCCGCGACCGCTCCCGCGACCGCTCCCGCGACCGCTCCCGCCTCCGCGATCTTGCAGTTTCGGTCGGCTCTTTGTCCGCGTTTGCGGCTTATGGCGCGGCGGAAAGTGCATGATCGCGGGGGTTGAGGGGTGGGGGAGGGGTGGCGTGGGGTGGGCGGGGGGAGATGGCGGTCGAGCCGCGGACCACCAACTCCGGCCGGAACAGGTATTCCGAGTGCGGTGCGCCGTGCCCGTTGATCTCGTCGACCAGGGCCCGGACCGCGGCCACCGCCATCGCGGCCACCGGTTGGCGCATGGTGGTCAGCGGCGGGTCGGTGAAGGCCATCAGCGGCGAGTCGTCGTAGCCGACCACCGACAGGTCCTCGGGTACGGCGAGACCACGTTGCCGGGCGGCCCGGATCGCGCCGAGCGCCATCAGGTCGGAGCCGCAGACGATGCCGGTCGCGCCGCGCTCGATCAGCCGGCCGGCCGCCACCTCGCCGCCCTCCACCCCGAAGAGGGAGAGCTCGGTCAGCTCGGTCAGCTCCTCCTCGCTCACCCCGGCGAGACGCTCCATCGCCGCCTTGTAGCCGTTGACCTTGCGCTGCACCGGCACGAACCGGTCCGGGCCGGTGATCAGGCCGATCCGCCGGTGGCCCAGGGCCACCAGATGGGCCACGGCCAGTTCGGCCGCCTCCCGGTCGTCGCAGGAGACGAAGGGCGCCGGGATGCCGGGCGCGTACCCGTTGATCATGACGATCGGCAGCGGGCGGGCGATCAGCGTCCGGTACCGGTCGTGGTCGGCAGCGGTGTCGGCGTGCAGTCCGGAGACGAAGACGATGCCGGAGACCTGGCGGTCGAGCAGCATCTCGACGTACTCGTCCTCGCGTACGCCGCCGGGGGTCTGGGTGCAGAGCACCGGGGTGTAACCGGTGGGTGCCAGGGCCGACTCGATGATCTGGGCGAAGGCGGGAAAGATCGGGTTGTCCAGCTCCGGCACCACCAGACCCACCAGCCCGGCACTGCGTTTGCGCAGCCGGGCGGGGCGCTCGTAACCGAGCACGTCTAGGGCGGTCAGGACGGCCTGCCGGGTCTCGGGTGCCACGCCGGGACGGTCGTTGAGCACCCGGGACACGGTGGCTTCGCTGACGTCGGCCTGCTGGGCGATGTCGGACAGGCGAGCGCGCATGGCGGCACTGTAGCTCACTGACAAGTTCTTGCGCAGTGGGCAGCAAGAACTTGCAGAATCGAGCAGAGGGTGTCGGGGAATCGTTCATCGGCGCAACGCGGGTGGGCCGCAATCGCTACGAGCTGTGATCTGTGGGTGGTCAGCGAGTGGCGTTCGTTAGCGATCGTTCGATCCGCTCGCGCGGAAAATGCCCAGTTGGCGGTAGTTGTGGATCGTTGATGTTGCGGATGGGCCACGGTTGTTGCAAGGGGATTCGCAAGGGGTTTCTAGTTACGAAACTTCTTGCTACTGTCCCGCCGTTACCCGGCAGGCAACTTAGGAGCGAACATGCGTCGCACAGCCAGGGGGATCGCCGTACTCGCCTCCGCCGCCCTCGCCCTCTCCGTCGCCGCGTGCGGCGGCGAGGACCAGGCGGCCGAGGAGCAGCCCAAGGTCGACCCCGCCTCCCTCACCGCAGAACTGACCTGGTGGGACACCTCTGACCCGCAGAACGAGGGCCCGGCGTTCAAGGAACTGATCGCCAAGTTCAACCAGACCTATCCGAACGTGAAGATCAACTATCAGTCGGTCCCGTTCGGCGAGGCGCAGAACAAGTTCAAGACCGCCGCGCAGGCCAAGACCGGCGCCCCGGACATCCTGCGGGCCGAGGTGGCCTGGGTGCCCGAGTTCGCCTCGCTGGGCTACCTCTACGCGCTGGACGGCTCCGAACTGCTCAGCGACGCCTCCGACTACCTGGAGACCCCGCTCGCCTCGAACAAGTACGACGGCAAGACCTACGGCGTCCCGCAGGTCACCGACAGCCTCGCGCTCATGTACAACAAGGAACTGCTGAGCAAGGCCGGCATCAGCGAGCCGCCGAAGACCTGGGCCGAGCTGAAGACCGCGGCGCAGACCGTCAAGGAGAAGACCGACGCCGAGGGGGTCTACCTCAACCCGGCCGGCTACTTCCTGCTGCCCTTCATGTACGGCGAGGGTGGCGACCTGGTCGACACCGAGGGCAAGAAGATCGTCATCAACTCGGCGCAGAACGCGGCCGGGCTCCAGATCGCCAAGGACCTGATCGACAGCGGTGCGGCCGCCAAGCCCTCCGCCAACGACGCCTACGGCACCATGATGACCCTGTTCAAGGAGCAGAAGGTCGCCATGATCATCAACGGGCCGTGGGAGGTCAACAACGTCAAGTCGGCGCCGGCCTTCGGCGGCCTGGAGAACCTGGGCATCGCCCCGGTGCCGGCCGGCTCGGCCAAGGCCGGTGGCCCGGTCGGCGGCCACAACTACGTGATCTGGTCCGGCATGCCGCAGGAGAAGGTCGACGCCGCCGTCGCGTTCGTCAAGTTCATGAGCAACGCCGAATCGCAGGCATTCCTCTCGGAGAAGCTCGGCCTGCTGCCCACCCGTACCTCCGCGTACCAGGTCGACTCGGTCAAGAACAACGCCGTGGTCGCCGCGTTCCAGGCGGTGAACGAGGCCGCCGTGGGTCGTCCGTGGATCCCCGAGGCCGGTCAGTTCTTCGGCCCGCTCGACCAGATGGCCACCGAGGTCCTGATTCAGAACAAGGACCCGAAGGCCGCGCTGGACGCCGTCGCCAAGAAGTACAAGGCCGAGGTCGTCCCCGGATACGGGCTCTGACCTGATCGTCGACGCCGGCACCGGCCGGTGACCTGTCGGCACCGGCCGGGTCGCGTGACTGTGGCGTCGCGCGACCCTGCCGGACCTTGAGCAGTGGAGCGCAGCTGATGACCACCGTGACAGCCGATCCGGCGCCGTCGTCGTCGACGTCGCCCGGCCGATCCGTTCGTCCCTCCCGGCTGCGCCGCAGCTGGGAGAAGCACTGGTACGCCTGGGCGATGGTCCTGCCCGTCGTCATCGTCCTGGCGGTTCTGATCTTCTACCCGCTGTTCCGCGGGATCTGGCTCTCCTTCACCAACCTCACCGAGGCCAACCAGGTCGCCGAGATCTGCACCCGGTCGATCACCGGCGGCGAGGTCTGCACCGACAACCCCAACAAGTGGGAGTTCGTCGGCCTCGACAACTACGTGCGGGTGCTCACCGGCGAGGTAGGTGAGTTCTGGCAGTGGACCGGCGTCACGCTGATCTGGACCTTCGTCTGCGTGATCTGCCACTTCGGGCTCGGTCTCGGCCTGGCCAGCATGCTCAACCGCCCGATGCGGGCCCGCGGCCTTTACCGGGTGCTGCTGGTGCTGCCCTGGGCGGTGCCCGCCTTCGTCAGCGCGTTCGCCTGGAAGTTCATCTTCAACGAGCGCTTCGGCCTGGCCAACGCGCTGCTCGCCACCCTCGGCATCGACCAGGTCTCCTGGTTCGCCGACCGATGGACGGCGCTCTTCACCGCTATCGTCACGAACGTCTGGCTGGGCGTGCCGTTCATGATGGTGGCGCTGCTCGGCGGCATGCAGACCATCCCGTCCGAGCTCTACGAGGCGGCCGAGATCGACGGCGCCTCGGCGTGGCAGCGGTTCCGCAACATCACGCTGCCCGGCCTGCGTCCGGTCAGCATGACCGTGGTGCTGCTCGGCACCATCTGGACGTTCAACATGTTCCCGATCATCTTCCTGGTGACCGAGGGGCAGCCGGCCGGACAGAGCGAGATCCTGGTGACCGGTGCGTACCGGGCCGCCTTCGAGGGCATCCGCAACTACTCGCTCGCCTCGACGTACGGCGTACTGATTCTGTCGATCCTGCTGGTGTTCTCGGTGTTCTACCGGCGGGCGCTGCGCAAGCAAGGCGAGGTGTGGTGATGCGCAAGGTCGTCCGTCCGGCGCGCAGCCGGCGCAGTCCGGCCATGTCGGTGCTGCTGCACGGCACGCTGATCCTGGCGTCGCTCATCGCGATCGGGCCGATCGCCTGGGTACTGCTCTCCTCGCTCAAGCCCGGGTACGCGATCCAGAGCAGCGAGCTGACCCTCTTCCGGGACACCACCCTGGCCAACTACAGCTACGTGTTGACCGAGACGAATTTCCCCCGGTGGTTCCTCAACTCGGTGATCGTCGCGGCCTTCACCATGAGCATCGGCATCTTCCTGTCGGCCACCACCGGGTACGCGGTGTCCCGGTTCAACTTCCCGGGCCGCCGGCCGCTGATGATGGTCTTCCTGATCACCCAGATGTTCCCGGTGGCCATCCTGATCGTGCCGATCTACACGATCCTGGCCCGGCTCGGGCTGATCAACACCATGCCGGCGTTGATCGTCGCGTACCTGACCATCGCGGTGCCCTTCTGCGCCTGGATGTTGAAGGGCTACTTCGACTCGATCCCGACCTCGCTGGACGAGGCGGCGGCGCTGGACGGCTGCGGGCCGTTCGCCACCTTCTGGCAGGTGGTGCTGCCGTTGGCCCGGCCGGCGGTGGCGGTCACCGCCTTCTACACCTTCCTCACCGCCTGGGGTGAGGTGGCGTACGCCTCGGCGTTCATCCAGACCGACAACAAGTTCACCCTGGCGTACGGGCTTCAGCAGTTCGTGCCGCAGTTCAACCCGCAGTGGGAGTACCTGACGGCGGCGGCCGTGCTGGTCACCGTCCCGGCTGGGCTTGTCTTCTTCTTCGCCCAGAAGCACCTGGTGTCCGGCCTGACCGCGGGCGGCACCAAGGGCTGACGCCGGGTGCGACGATGCGAGCCCTCGGCGTGTTGCCGAGGGCTCGCCGCTGGGTTCAGTAGTGCGTCTCAAGCCACACCTCGACCATCTCCGTCTTCGGTAGCTCACGCGGGCCGACCGCCAGGATCGTCACGAGGCCTGCCTTTCGCCCGAACCTGTGCGTTGGCGGGCGGGTGTGGGTTCATCCGACGGGGCCGGGTCGGGGAGACTATTCGGCTGGCCGCCGCGATCGTGACGGCTTACCGCGACGGTCGGCGCGTGGGCGAGATCGCCCAGGTCAGCGGCTACGGCCGCGAACAGGTCCGGCGGATCTTGCGGGCCAATGGTGTGGAACCCGAGGGCACCCGGAGCGGATGATCGCTCAAGACCCCTGGTTGGCCTGCGAGTGGTGGTCGTCAGGGTGCTGATTTCACTGTGAAATCAATATTTCACAGTGAAATCACGCCTGTTCGGGATGTTGCTCCTGGCCGGCCAACCCTGCGTGCGGCCGATGCTCGGGCACTTCCGCGCTGCAACAACCAGGTTGGCGGCAGCGTTGTGCGTAGCCTCCAAGCTCTGCCCAGCCCGGGGTGCGCAACACGCTGGCTCGCCGACCAGCCGGATGCCTCTACTACAAACCGTCGTTGATAGGGCAGGATGGGTCGGGTGGAAGCACTTCGACTCATCCTTCTCTACGTCCATCTGATCGGGTTCGCGCTGCTGCTCGGTGGTGCGATCGCCCAATACCTCACCGGCAAGCTCCGGGTCAACGCCGCCATGCTCTGGGGTGCGGTGATCCAGTTGCTGACCGGCATCGGGCTCTCCGCGCCGCTGCGCGACGGCGACGAGCCGGCACCCGCGAAGCTTGTGACGAAGCTGGTGCTCGCCCTGCTCATCTTCGTCATGGTCTTCTTCTCCCGGAAGCGGCCCGAGGTCAACCGCGGCCACTTCCTCGCGATCGTCGGATTGACCCTGGTCAACGCGGCGGTGGCGGTCTTCTGGCGGTGACCGTCGGGTCACCCGCCCGAGCCAGGAAAGGGACTTTCCGGACACCCGTTCGCTCGCCTGCCGGCGGCTTGAGTGATTTGCCCCACCCAAGCATTACGTAGGGGTAACAGGCCTCCAACAGTCCTGCACGATTGTCGGTCGGCAGGTGGGCGCGGGCGTACGCTCTGCGTCCGTAACGTGGGACGCCGGCGGCACAGCGCAAGCCGGTTCAAGGGCTGCCACCGCAACCACGCGGTGTGCAATGGGAAGGGAGCTGTCTTGCGCTCGGTGCGTGGGATGCGGATCGCCTCGATCATCGCGGCGGGTGGGCTCGTACTGAGCGCCGCCGCCTGTGGCGAGGCCCCGGATGAGGAGAACAACGCCGGTTCCGGCGGCGAGAAGTACACCGCCTGCATGGTCACCGACGTCGGCGGCATCGACGACAAGTCGTTCAACGCGTCGGCCTGGAAGGGCCTCGAGGCCGCCAAGGCCGAGAACAGCAACATCGACATCAAGAGCACCAGCTCCCGGGCCGAGGCGGACTACGAGCCGAACCTCACCGCCTACGTCAACCAGGACTGCGACTTCATCCTGTCCGTCGGCGGGCTGATGGGCGAGGCCACCCAGAAGATCGCCGAGGCGAACCCGGACCAGCAGTTCGGCATCGTCGACGCCAACCCGGGCGTGGCAAACGTCTACCCGATGGAGTTCGACACCGCCCAGGCCGGTTTCCTGGCCGGCTACGTCGCCGCCGGGATGAGCGAGAGCGGCAAGGTGGGCACCTACGGCGGCATGAAGATCCCGCCGGTGACCATCTTCATGGACGGCTTCGTGGACGGCGTGGCGCACTACAACCAGGCCAAGAGCGCGAACGTCCAGGCCCTCGGTTGGAACAAGGAGACCCAGAACGGCTCCTTCACCAACGACTTCGTCAAGCAGGACGAGGGCAAGAAGGTGAGCGACGCACTGGTCGCCCAGGGTGCGGACATCATCATGCCGGTCGCCGGCGGCGCCGGCCTCGGTACCACCAGCGCGGCCAAGGCCTCCGGTGGCAAGTACAACGCCATCTGGGTGGACGTCGACGGCTGCGAGAGCACGCCGGACTGCTCGGCGATCATCACCACCGTGGTGAAGAACATCCCGGGCGCCGTCAAGGAGGCCGTGCTCAAGGCCGCCGCTGGCGAGAAGCTCAACGCCGAGGAGGGCTTCGTCGGCACGCTTGCCAACGACGGCGTCTCGATCGCCCCGTACCACGAGTTCGACAGCAAGGTCCCGGCCGAGCTGAAGGCCGAGGTCGACAAGCTGAAGGCGGACATCGCCGCCGGCACCGTCAAGGTCACCTCGGCCGCTCAGCCGAAGTGACCCGTCGCCGGCCGCCGGCGGTGCGACGATCACCGCAGGCGGCCGGCGAGCCACGCATTCCATGATCCGGCCGCTCCGGCGCGGGGGAACCCGCCGTGCCGGGGCGGCCGGTCCGTGCCACCGGTCGAGGCCCCGCCGCGGCCAGCTCGCCAGCAGCTACGCTGCACCATCGCTTCGCACCCCGGGAGGTTGCGCTGAGACTCGAACTGCGCGGCATCACCAAGCGGTTCGGTGATCTGGTCGCCAACGACCACATCGACCTCACGGTGGAGCCTGGAGAGATCCATGCCCTGCTCGGCGAGAACGGCGCCGGCAAGTCGACCCTGATGAACGTGCTCTACGGGCTCTACCAGCCCGACGAGGGCGAGATCCTGGTCGACGGCGAGCCGCTGAAGCTGCGCGGGCCCTCCGACGCGATCGCGGCCGGCATCGGCATGGTGCACCAGCACTTCATGCTCGTACCGGTCTTCACCGTGACCGAGAACATCATGCTCGGTGCCGAGCAGGTACGCGGCGGCATCGCCGGATTCCTGGACCGGCGTCGGGCCCGGCGCGAGGTTGCCGAGGTCTCCGAGCGGTACAACCTCCGGGTCGACCCGGACGCGGTGATCGAGGACCTGCCGGTCGGTGTCCAGCAGCGGGTGGAGATCGTCAAGGCGCTCACCCGCGACGTCGACCTGCTCATCCTGGACGAGCCGACGGCGGTGCTCACCCCGCAGGAGACCGAGGAACTGCTCGCCGTGATGCGGTCGCTCAAGGCCGCCGGCAAGTCGATCGTCTTCATCACCCACAAGCTCGGCGAGGTCAAGGCGATCGCCGACCGGATCACCGTGATCCGGCGCGGCAGGACGGTGGGCACGGCGTCGCCGGAGGCCAGCCGCGACGAGTTGGCCGCGCTGATGGTCGGCCGTACCGTCCGGCTGACCGTGGAAAAGAGCCCGGCCACCCCGGGCGAGCCGATGCTTGAGCTCTCCGGCCTGGTCGTCGACGACGACCGCCAGGTCCGCGCCGTGGACGGCGTCGACCTGACCGTACGTGCGGGCGAGGTGCTCGGCATCGCGGGCGTGCAGGGAAACGGCCAGACCGAGCTGATCGAGGCGATCATGGGGTTGCGCCCGCCGCTCGCCGGCACCATCACCCTCGAAGGCCAGCGGATCGACGGCTGGTCGACCAAGAAGGTGCTCCGGGCGGGCGTCGGCTACGTGCCGGAGGACCGCAGCGTGGACGGCCTGGTCAAGGAGTTCACCGTCGCGGAGAACCTGGTGCTGGACATCTACGACCGGCCGCCGTTCGGTCGTGGCCTGTCGATCAAGCCGGACGCGATCACGAAATCGGCGGCCGAGCGGATCGAGCAGTTCGACGTACGCACCTCGTCGGCGCAGGCGCCGGTGGGCACCCTCTCCGGCGGTAACCAGCAGAAGGTGATCGTGGCCCGGGAACTGTCCCGGCCGCTGAAGCTCTTCATCGCCGCCCAGCCCACCCGAGGGGTGGACGTCGGTTCGATCGAGTTCATCCACAGCCGGGTCATCCGGGAGCGGGACATCGGCACCGCCGTGCTTGTGGTCTCCAGCGAACTCGACGAGGTGATCGGGCTGGCGGACCGGATCGCGGTGATGTACCGCGGGCGGATCATCGGCGTCGTCGGCCCGGACACCCCGCGTGAGGAGATCGGCCTGCTGATGGCGGGCATCACCCCGGACGCGACGGGCGGCTCGCCGGCCAGCGCGCCGGCCGCCGAGGGCGGACCGGCGGCGACCGGTCCAGGCAGCGAGGACGAGAAGGCATGACCGAGAACCCCCAGTCGGGCTCCCCGGACAAGGAGCCGGCGAGCCCGGAACAGGCCGCCGAGACCGCGCTCGACAACACCGAGCGCGCGGAACCGACCAGCAAGCCCACCGCCGCGCCGGAGCCGCGTCCCACGCTGGGGCGGATCTTCCTGGAGAACCTGTGGGCCGCCAACACGTTCACGGTGACCCTGCTGTCGCTGCTCCTCGCCATGATCGTCGGCGCCGTCCTGATGATCGTCTCTGATCCGGACGTGCTGGGCACCTACGCCTACTTCACCGCCCGCCCCACCGACGCGCTCAGCGCCAGTTGGACGCTGGTGAGCGAGGCGTACGCGAACCTGTTCAAGGGGTCCGTCTTCGACCCGGCCGCCAGCACGGTCAACGCGGCGCTGAGCCCGATCTCGGAGACGCTCACCTACACCGCGCCGCTGGTCTTCACCGGCCTGTCGGTGGCGCTGGCCTTCCGGGGCGGCCTGTTCAACATCGGTGCCCAGGGGCAGGCCATCATGGGCGTCATCCTGGCCGCCCTGGCCGGCTTCCTGCTGCCGCTGCCGCCCGGGCTGCACCTGCTGGTCGCGGTGCTGGCCGGCGCGCTCGGCGGGGCCATCTGGGGCTTCATTCCGGGCATCCTCAAGGCGCGCACCGGCGCGCACGAGGTGATCAACACGATCATGCTCAACTACATCGCGGTCTACTTCCTGACCTGGCTGATCGTGCAGAACGGCGTGCAGGACCCGAACCGCACCGACGCCATCAGCCGGCCCGTGGACGCCTCCGCCCAACTGCCGCGCCTGTTCGGCGACGGGCTGCGGGCGCACGCCGGCATCCTGCTGGCCGTGCTGGCCACCTGGGCGGTCGCCTGGCTGCTCAACCGGTCCACGCTCGGCTTCGAGCTGCGGGCGGTGGGCGCCAACCCGGACGCCGCCCGGACCGCGGGCATGAGCGTCACCCGCACGTACGTCCTGATCATGGTCTTCGCCGGTGCGCTGGCCGGGCTCGGCGGCTCGCAGATGGTGCTGGGCACCACCGCCGCCGCGCTCACCCCGCTGGTCATCGCCCAGATCGGCTTCGACGGCATCCTGGTCGCCCTGCTCGGCCGGGTGAAACCGTGGGGCGTGGCGCTGGCCGCGCTGCTGTTCGGCGCGTTGCAGGCCGGCGGCAACCGGATGCAGTCGTACTCGGGGATCTCGTTGGAGCTGGTCACCGTGCTCCAGGCACTGATCGTCATCTTCATCGCCGCGCCAGCCCTGGTGAAGGCGATCTTCCAGCTCCGGGCGGCGCGGGCCGCCCGGCTCCAGACGAGCCTCGCGAAGGGCTGGTGAGGCATGTCCACCACGGCTGTTCCCGACGTCGCGGTCGCACCCGTCGACGAGGGCTTCTGGACCCGGACCCGCAAGGTGGGGCTGGTGCTGCTGGCGCTCGGCCTGCTGGCCACTGTGGTGTTCGGCGCGCTGGCCACCGACGAACCGGCCCGGTTCACGCTCAGCGAGGACGCCGCCGGGGCGGCGCTGGAGGTCAACGGCACGGTCGGCGCGATCATCTTCGGTCTGATCACCCTGGCCGCCGGTGGCGCGATGCTGGCCGGGCTGCCGAAGCGCTGGTTCATCCCGCTGCTCGCCGTGGGCCTGGTCGGCTTCGTGCTCTCCTTCCTCTGCTGGCAGGTCTCGGACGCCCCGACCGGGCAGAACTTCATGCCGCTTGTCAACATCGTGCGGGGTACGTTCCTGCTCGCTCTGCCACTGATCTTCGGTGCGCTGGCCGGCGTGCTCTGCGAGCGTTCCGGCGTGGTGAACGTGGCCATCGAGGGGCAGTTGCTGATGGGCGCCTTCAGCGGTGCGCTCTTCGGCAGCATCTCCGGCAGCGTCTGGGTGGGCCTGATCGCCGCCGCGATCGGTGGCTCGTTCATCTCCCTGCTGCTTGCCGTCTTCTCCATCCGCTACCTGGTCGACCAGGTGGTCATGGGCATCGTGCTGAACCTGCTGGCGCTCGGCATCACCGGCTTCCTCTACGAGCGGCTGATGCAGACCGACGCGGCCCGCTACAACAGCGCCCCGCGCTTCAGCAACTGGGAGATTCCGCTGCTCTCGGACATCCCGGTGCTGGGTCCGGCGCTGTTCCGGGGCAACATCTTCCTCTACCTGGCTCTGCTGCTGGTGCTCGTGATCCACATCGGGCTGTTCCGTACCCGGTGGGGACTGCGGACCCGCTCGGTCGGCGAGCATCCGACGGCGGCGGACACCCTCGGCGTGAAGGTGCTCGGGCTGCGCTACCGCAACGTGATCATGGCCGGGGCGATCGCCGGCATCGGCGGCGCGTCGTACACCCTGGCGCTCTTCTCGTTCACCAAGAACATGATCGGGGGTAAGGGCTTCATCGCCCTGGCCGCGCTGATCTTCGGCCGGTGGAGCCCGACCGGGGCCCTGCTCGCCGCACTCTTCTTCGGCTTCGCCGACCAGTTGGCCACCTACCTGGGCGCGATCAACAGCATCATTCCCGGCCAGTTCCTGGCCATGCTGCCGTACCTCGCGACGATCCTGGCGGTGGCCGGGCTGGTCGGCCGGGTCCGGGCACCGGCGGCCGACGGCAAGCCGTACATCAAGGGCTGATCCAGGGGGACGCAGCATGGAGATCGACTGGGGGCGGCTGCGGGCCGCGGCCACCGAGGTGATGCGGCACGCGTACGTGCCGTACTCGAAGTTCCCGGTGGGGGCGGCGGCGCTTGTCGACGACGGCCGGGTGGTGGTCGGCTGCAACGTGGAGAATGCCGCGTACGGCGTGGTGCTCTGCGCCGAGTGCGGCGTGGTCTCCTCGCTGCACGCCACCGGCGGCGGCCGGATCGTGGCGCTCTCCTGCGTCGACGCCACCGGCGAACCGCTGATGCCGTGCGGGCGTTGCCGGCAGCTGCTCTGGGAACAGGGCGGGCCGGAGTGCCTGATCGAGGCGAAGGGCGGCCCGCTGCGGATGGCCGAGCTGCTGCCGCACGCCTTCGACGTGACCGATCTCGACGCGGTCACCAGCGAGCAGCCGGTGCCGGTGGTGCCGGAGCGGCTGGCCGCCTGGCGCGGACGCGGCACCGTCTTCGTGCACCCGGACCTGTCGGCGGGGCAGCAGGTCTGGACGGCCTACTGGGAACGCTCGGCCGGTGACGACGCGGGCGCCGAGACCGGGGTGCTGGAGGAGGGGCCGAGCTGGGACGACCCGGCAGAGGCGATCACCTGGGGATTGGCGCGTACGCCCCGGGTGGTGGTGGTGGACGCGTCCGGCACGATCTTCTGGGCCGGCGAGGGCGAGCCACCGGCGGAGATTCCGGTTCGCTGGGGCGGTTGAGCGGGGCGCGGGCATCGAATACTGATTGGACTCAAGGGTGAGTGCTTTTACTGCGGTTGATGTGATTCGGGCGAAGCGGGACGGGGGAGTGCTCTCCGACGCGCAGATCGACTGGGTGGTGGACGCGTACACCCGGGGGGCGGTGGCCGACGAGCAGATGTCGGCGCTGGCCATGGCGATCCTGTTGAACGGGATGACGGCGCCGGAGATCGCCCGGTGGACGGCGGCGATGATCGCCAGCGGCGAGCGGCTGGACCTGTCGTCCGTGGCCCGGCCGACCGTCGACAAGCACTCGACCGGCGGCGTCGGCGACAAGATCACCCTGCCGCTCACCCCGCTGGTGGCCGCCTGCGGCGCGGCGGTGCCGCAGCTCTCCGGGCGTGGGCTCGGGCACACCGGCGGCACGCTGGACAAGCTGGAGTCGATCCCGGGCTGGCGGGCCGCGCTGAGCAACGAGGAGTTCACCGCCCAGCTGCGCGAGATCGGCGCGGTGATCTGCGCGGCCGGGTCGGGGCTGGCGCCGGCCGACCGCAAGCTGTACGCGCTGCGGGACGTCACCGGCACCGTCGAGGCGATCCCGCTGATCGCCAGCTCGATCATGAGCAAGAAGATCGCCGAGGGCACCGGCGCGCTGGTGCTGGACGTGAAGGTCGGCTCCGGCGCGTTCATGAAGTCGGTCGACGACGCTCGTGAACTGGCCCGGACCATGGTGGAGCTGGGCGGCGCGCACGGGGTACGGACGGTCGCCCTGCTGACCGACATGTCGACCCCGCTCGGCCGGGCCATCGGCAACGGGGTCGAGGTCACCGAGTCGGTGGAGGTGCTCGCCGGTGGCGGTCCCGCCGACGTGGTGGAGCTGACCCTGGCGCTGGCCCGGGAGATGCTCGACGCCGCCGGGCTGCCCGACGCCGACCCCGAAGCCGCGCTGCGGGACGGGCGGGCGATGGACGTGTGGCGGTCGATGATCCGGGCGCAGGGCGGCGACCCGGACGCGCCGATGCCCGGGGCGAACGAGGTCGAGGTGGTACGCGCCGAGACCGACGGGTACGTCGCGGCGGTCGACGCGTACGCGATGGGGGTGGCCGCGTGGCGACTCGGCGCGGGGCGGGCGCGCAAGGAGGATCCGGTGAGCGTGCCGGCCGGCGTGCTGCTGCACAAGCGTCCCGGTGACCCGGTCAGGGCCGGGGAGCCGCTCTACGAACTGCGCGCCGACCAGCCGGAGAAGATCCCGGCGGCGTTGGCGGAGGCGGCTCGGGCGGTCAGCCTGGCAGAACGTCCGCCGATTCCGCTGCCGTTGGTGATCGATCGCGTCGAGTGACGAAACCCTGGTCGGGTCCCATGGTGTCGAACCGATGAGGCGACTACTCTCGCAGGCCAGGGGGACAGTCGGTGCCACACCGGTGTGAGCAGACAGGGATGTTGCCGTGATCGTTCCCGCCCCCGATCCCCGGGAAGTGCGTGAGGCGAGCCTGGAGGAGCTGTCCCGGCTACGGCTGCCGTTGCCGCCGGCCCAGTTCCCGCTGGTCTGGGAGCCCGGCGACCGGATAGAGCTGCGACCCACGGTCGAGATCGAGGCGCGGATCGCGGTGCTGCACCTGATCCTGGCCCGCTGCTTCGGCATGCCGCCGCAGGGCGCGATGAGTTGGCTGCTCGCCTCGCATCTGGTGGAGATGGTCACCCCGCCGGAGTTCCAGTTCGTCACCGGCGCCAAGGGCGATCACCGCTCCTTCGTCCTGCACCACGACGCGCTCTTCTCGCTGGCCTGGGTCCTCGGTCTGACCAAGCAGCTCGACCCCACCCTGCCGGTGGACGAGCGGCTGGTCGAACGCCTGCCCAACATCGTCGAGGGGGAGACGTTCCAGCAGTGGCGCTCGCGGATCCTGGCCGCGCCGCAGCACCCGGCGGATGCCGCCGCCCTGCTCGACCTGCACTACTGCCTGGACTGGGCGTACCTGGAGGTGGACCGGTCCGGCCGGGCGTTGCCGGGTCTGGTGGACGCGAACGCGATCGGGCAGCGCCGGTGGGCGCTGGAGTGGGCGGTCATTCTGCGCGGGCCGTACCACGACGAGCCGCCGGGCTGGGAAGAGGTCGACCTCTCCACCTGATCAAGCTAGTGCTTCGGTCGGTGCACGCCGAGGCGTACCGCCATGGTCACCCGGACCGGCTCGCCCAGCTCGGCGATCCGGGCGGCCAGTCCCGCCGGGTCGGCGTGCCAGGCGCTCGGGCCCATGCCGACAAGCGTGGCCACCTCCGCGCCGGAGAGGGTCAGCTCCCGGCGGTGCACGGTGGCCGACTCCTCGGTGAAGTGCCCACCGAGGCTGGCCGCGACCCGGTCCGCCTTGGCCGGGTCGACCCGGAGCAGGCCGAGGGCGTCGACGAGTTCGGTGAGGTGGTCGGTGGCCGGGGCCACCACAAGCAGCAGGCCGGCCGGGTCGAGGATCCGGTGGAACTCGGCACCGTTGCGGGGGGCGAAGACGTTCAGCAGCAGCGCCGCGCCGGCGTCCGCCAGCGGCAACCGCTGCCAGGTGTCGGCCAACGCCGCGGTGACGTGCGGATGGATCCGCGCGGCCCGACGCACCGCCGGCTTGGAGACGTCCAGGGCGAGACCGACCGCGCCCGGCAGCGCCGCCAGCACCGCCGCGAGGTGCCGACCGGTCCCCGCTCCGGTCTCCACCACCAGGGGGTACGCCCCAGCGGCGTCGGTGCCGGTGGCTGCCGGTAGGGCGGCGCTGGCGGCGGTGGCGAGGGCGGCGGAGATGGTGTCGTAGTGGCCGGCGGCCAGGAAGTCCGCCCGGGCGGCGACCATCTCGGCGCTGTCCCCGCCGTGCGGGGCGCGGCCGGCGAGCAGGTTGACGTAGCCCTGCCGGGCGATGTCGAAGCTGTGCCGGCGCGGGCAGCGCAGCGCGCGGGTAGCACCGGCGGCGACCTCGGTCAGCGGTTCGGCGCAGACCGGGCAGCGCAGCCGGTCGACGACGTGACGATCCATCACCGCAGCAGGTCGCAGGCCGGTTCCACGTGCCCGAGCGTACCGAGCACGCCGCGGCGGACTAGGGTCTGGTCATGGTCGCGAGTATCCGGTATGAGGACATCGTCAAGGCGCCCAAGGCGCTGCTGCACGATCACCTGGACGGCGGCCTGCGGCCCGCGACGATCGTCGACCTGGCCGCCGAGGTCGGCCACGAGCTGCCCACCACCGACCCGGTGGCGTTGGGCGACTGGTTCGTGGCGGCGGCCGACTCCGGCTCACTGGAGCGTTACCTGGAGACGTTCGCGCACACGGTCGCCGTGATGCAGACCGCCTCGGCGCTGCGCCGGGTGTCCCGCGAGTGCGCCCTGGACCTGGCCGCGGACGGGGTGGTCTACGCCGAGGTGCGGTTCGCCCCGGAGCAGCACCTGGAACGGAACCTCACCCTGGACGAGGTGGTCGAGGCGGTGCTGGCCGGTTTCGCCGAGGGCAGCGCGCTCGCCGCCGAGGCGGGTACCCCGATCCGGGTCGGCACGCTGCTGACCGCGATGCGGCACGCGGCCCGGTCGCAGGAGATCGCCGAGTTGGCGGTGCGCCACCGCGACCAGGGCGTGGTGGGTTTCGACATCGCCGGTGCGGAGGCGGGCTTCCCGCCCACCCGGCACCTGGACGCCTTCGAATATCTCCAGCGGGAGAACTTCCACTTCACCATCCACGCCGGTGAGGCGTTCGGGCTGCCGTCGATCTGGCAGGCGATCCAGTGGTGCGGGGCCGACCGCCTCGGCCACGGCGTACGCATCGTCGACGACATCACCGTCGGTCCGGAGCCGGTGCTCGGGCGGCTGGCCGCGTACGTGCGGGACAAGCGCATCCCGCTGGAACTCTGCCCCTCCTCCAACGTGCAGACCGGTGCCGCCGCGTCGATCGCCGAGCACCCCATCGGGCTGCTGCGCGACCTGCGGTTCCGGGTCACTGTCAACACCGACAACCGGCTGATGAGCGGCACGTCGGTGTCCCGGGAGATGGCCCTGCTCTCCGAGGCGTTCGGCTACGGCTGGCGCGAGGTGCAGTGGTTCACCATCAACGCGATGAAGAGCGCGTTCATCCCCTTCGACCAGCGGCTGCGGATCATCGACGAGGTGATCAAGCCGGCGTACGCCAAGCTGCTGGGGTGAGTTCAGCTGGTGCCGGGGTGCCCGGCGGCGAGTAGTCCGGCCACCCGGCGCAGCACGTCCCGGCCCCGGGCCGCCTCCGCGCCCAACCCGGTCTGCCGGCGCAGCACCGCCGGCTCGGTGCGTAGCAGGGTCACGCCACGACGGATCAGCATCGCCGGCCCCTTGCGTTGCTCGGCGAGGTCGCGGGCCAGCCGGCGGAGGAAGGTCGCGCCGCGCGGTCGCCGCAGGGCGTACGCGCCGGCGAGCAGGCCCCGTCGACGGCATTCCGCGACAATCTCAGCGGCAAATATCCCTTCAGCCACAAAGAGTGGCGAATCGGCCAGCTCGAACGGCCGGGTGTCCACCCGGCGGTCCTCGTTGATCGCATAGACCGGCACATCTGCCCGGCCGTGTCGGACCAGTTGGGTAATGACCTCGACCGCGTTGGTCGCGTCCCACGACCCGGGCGATTCCCAGTCGATCTGACCGTTCCGTAGCGGTAACGTTGGGTCATCGCCGTTCTTGTAAAAATCGTCTAAACACAAGACAGGTAGCCCGGTTTGTTGGGCTATGTACGACTTTCCGGAGCCGGATGGGCCGGCAAGCAGGACGACTCGACGCTGGGTTTCCATTACTTTAAGTGACTCCGGACAGACGGACCGCGAGCAAATTGCATCAACATCTCATCACACCTCCGGTTGGGGACAACCTGGGCTTTCTCTTTCCGGGGCGGCGTGATGGAATCTCGGATGGTCCGACCCGCCGGGTCGGCCGCTGGGCGTTGCCCGGGGCAACGCGGACGCTGCAATCACGAGGGCGGTGACGTGAGCAAACGGCCGAAGACGGCAGGCTCCTTCCTGTCGCGTCTGCGCCGGCCGGCTGGTCGGCTTCGCGACATGCCGATCTGGTCCAAGCTCGGTCTCATCATGATCGTGCCGACCATCGCCACGGTCGTCGTGGGCACCAGCGGCCTCTTCGACCACCTGGATTCGCTTAGCGATGCCAACCGGGCCGGTGATCTTGCCGAGCTCATCGGGCACTCCGGCAATCTGGTGGATGGTCTCCAGGACGAGCGGACCGCGGCCGTGCTGCTGCTGGGCGTGCCGCCGCAGTCGGCGGGTCAGGCCGAGTCGGAGGCGAAGAAGCGCTACTCCACTCTCTACAGCGAGGTCTCGGCCGGGGTCGACAAAGCAAAGGATCCCTACGCGCAGCAGCGGGTCGCCCTGACCGACCTGCCCGCCAGCCTGGAGATCCTGCTCGACCAGATCAACGAGCGGCTCGGTGACCTGCCGGGCACCCGCAGCCAGGTGTTGAACGGCAAGTTCAAGATCACAGATGCGTTGCAGTCGTACGACGAGCTGATCAACCAGCTGCTCGCGGTCCGGGACTCGGCCAGCCAGCTGGCCGGTGACAACGACCTCAGCGACCGGATGCGGGCCGCTGCCGCCGTCGCCCGGGAGAAGGAGTGGCTCTCCGTACGCCGGGTGGTGGTGCACCGCGCCCTGATCCTCGGTGGCATGAGTTCGACCCTGCGGACCGACTACATCTCCAGTGAGACCGGTCAGCAGCAGGCCCAGCAGAGCTTCAACGCGGTGGCCACCGAGGCGGAGTCGGAGTTCCACGCCCAGACCATCGGCGGCGGTGACCGCCGACAGGCGACCATCTACATCAGCCAGGTGAACGCCGACACCTCCGAGAACCTCTCCGGCATCTCCTTCTCCCCGGAGCAGTGGGACGCGGCGCTGGTGGCGAACGGCAAGCTGATCCGGACGGTCGAGTCGAAGTTCGACTCGGACGTGGTGACGCAGGCCGGTGAGCTCCGTTCCGACGTGCAGCGTCAGGTGTTCCTGGAAACCGGCCTGCTGCTGACCATGTTGCTGCTCGCCATCTTCCTGGCCTACCTGGTCGCCCGCTCGATGGCCCGCTCGCTGCGTGAGCTTCGCCAGGGCGCGCTCAGCATCGCCCAGTACGGGCTGCCCCAGGCGGTGGCCCGGCTGCGCGACCCCCAGGTGACCGGGCAGCTCTCCCCGGTGCAGCTGGCCAACCAGATCGCCGAGCCGCTGCCGGTGCGCAGCAAGGACGAGTTCGGCCAGGTGACCGAGGCGTTCAACGCCGTCCACCTGGAGGCCGTCCGCACCGCCGCCGAGCAGGCCGCGCTGCGCGCCTCCGTCGCGACCATGTTCGTCAACCTGGCCCGCCGCTCCCAGATCCTGGTCGACCGCCTGATCGGGCACCTCGACCGGCTGGAGCGCGGTGAGGAGGACCCGGACCGGCTGGCCGAGCTGTTCCAGCTGGACCACCTCGCCACCCGGATGCGTCGCAACGACGAGAACCTCCTGGTCCTCGCCGGTGCCGACTCGACCCGCGTGCAGCGGGAGCCGGCCGCCCTGATCGACGTGCTGCGCGCCGCCCAGTCCGAGGTCGAGCACTACACCCGGATCGAGTTCGGGGTGATCGACCGGGACATCGAGGTCGCCGCGCACGCGGTCAACGACCTGGTGCACCTCGTCGCCGAGCTGTTCGACAACGCCACCGCCTTCTCCCCGCCGGACTCGCAGGTCCTGGTCGAGGCCCGGCGGGTCGGCGACCGCGCCTCGCTCTACGTCGAGGACCGGGGCATCGGCATCAGCGCCGAGCAGCTGGCCGACCTGAACGAGCGGCTGGCCACGCCGCCGCAGGTGGACGTCGCGGTGTCGCGGATGATGGGCCTGGTCGTGGTCGCCCGGCTGGCGTCCCGGCACGGCGTCAAGGTCGAGCTGCGTTCGGGCAGCAGCGACCGGGGCACGGTTGCCGAGGTCGCGTTGCCGCCCACCGTGCTGGTGCCGCGGGCGCTCTCCGGCCGGGGCCAACACCCCGCCGCGCTGCCCGCCACGCCCGGGCCCGCGTCCGGGCCGAACCCGACGTTCGGCGCGCTGCCGGCGCTCGGCGGCGGGGCGAGCACCCCGCCGGCACCCGCCCAGCGTCCCGGCGGCTCGGGCAACCAGGTCACCCTGGGTGGCCGTCCCTTCGACCCGGCCAGCCGCAACGGCTCCGGCACGCCGGCCCAGGTGGCTGGCGCAGCCTCGGGGAACCTGCCCGCCTGGTCGGACCTGACCGGTGCCAGCGGGGTCGGCGGCGGAAGCGGCTTCGCCCCGCGTAGCTCGAACGGCCAGTCGATGGACCCGCTGCCGCAGCGCCGGGCCGCCGACGACTCGGCCGGCACCGACCAGCCGCCGACCATCCCGCGTCAGCTGCCGAGCAGCCCGGAGGCCGGCCCGTACGCGCCGCCGGCGGTCTCCGCACCGCCGGTGCCACCGGTGTCGTCCTCGCCACCGGTCTCGGGCACGCCCTACTCCGCACCGCCCGTCTCGGCGGCTCCGGTCTCCGGTCAGCCCGTGTCGTCGGCGCCGATCTCGGCGGCACCGATGTCGGGATCGCCGGTCTCCACGCCGCCCGGTAGCCCGCTGCCGCAGCGGCCCGTCTCGGCGGCACCCACCGCCGGCCCGGCGAGCAGCCAGGCCCCCGCGCCGCCGGCCTGGCCGCCGGTCGCCGGGGAGCCGGCCGCGCCGCCGGTGCCCGAGCGGCTTGCCGCCGCGCTGGACATGACCACCGAGCTGCCGCGAGTGCAGCGCCCGGCGGCACCGTCCGCCCGGCCGACCACGCCGACGCCGCAGGCGCAGAACCGGCAGCGGTACGCGGATGAGACGATGGAGCTGCCAATCTTCCGGGAGCTGGAGTCGGCGTGGTTCCGTACCCGCCGCCCGGGCCCGGAGGAGTCGGCGGGCGCTCGGCAGCCGGCGGCGAATGGTGCCGTGACCCAGCAGCTCTCCACGGTCGACACCGTCGGTCGACCCGCACCGCAGACCCCGACCGGGACGACAGGTAACGAACCGATGGCAGAGACTCCGACGGCCGCAGGCGCGTCCGGCGGGTACGGCGCGGCGAGCGGCCCAGCCCGCCCGAGCGCCGCCGAGAGCAGGCCCTCGTACCGGTCCGCGCCACAGGAGAACGCGTGGCAGACTGCCGCCGACGACGGTTGGCGGGCGGCCACCGCCGCCAGCCAGGCGCCGGCTGCCGGAACCACCCAGACCGGGCTGCCGAAGCGTACGCCGATGGCCCAGCTCGTTCCGGGCGCGGTGGAGAAGCCGAGCGCCGCGGTGCAGCGACGTAACCCGGAGTCGGTACGCGGTCTGCTCTCCGCCTACCACCGGGGTGTCCAGCGAGGGCGTGGCAGCCAACCCTCGGACAGCAACCCGACCGGCCCGGAGGAGACTTCGGGCGGGCAGAGCGGGCAGAAGGAGCAAGAAGGATGACTACTACGCAGGATCTCGGTTGGCTGCTGGCCAACTTCGCCGATCGGGTGCCCGGTGTCGCGCATGCGGTCGCCGTCTCCGCGGACGGCCTGCTCCTGGCGTCGTCACGAGACCTTCCGCGGGACCGGGCAGACCAGCTGGCCGCGATCGCCTCGGGTCTGGTCAGCCTGACCCAGGGTGCGGCCCGCTGCTTCGAAGGAGGCGCGGTCCTCCAGACCGTGGTCGAGATGGACAATGGCTTCCTGTTCCTGATGTCGATTTCGGACGGCTCGTCGTTCGCGGTGCTCGCCGCGCGTAGCTGCGACGTCGGGCAGGTCGGTTATGAAATGGCCCTGCTCGTTGACCGGGTGGGTGACGCCCTGACTCCGGCGCCGCGTACGGCTGTCGGGATGATGGGCTGATCGTCGCGCCAGCCGGTGGGGCAGGCGGGGCGCGAACACTGCATACGACGGGTAGCACCGGTGCGATCCGGTGCCGGGTACGAAGGAGGTGAGCGGCGACATGGCCGATCGTGACGAGCCGACCGGCGCGTTGGTCCGTCCATACGCCGTGACCCGAGGCCGTACCCGTCCCCGCCTCGACATCGCCCTCGAGGCGCTCGTCGAGACCACGGTGCGCGGTCGGGCCGTTGCCACTGGCAACGGCGGTCAAGGCCGTGAGCACCAGTACATCGCCGCGCTTTGTGACGGACGCGTGCAGTCGCTCGCCGAGATTGCGGCGCGGATGCAACTTCCGCTCGGCGTGGCCCGGGTGCTCATCGCCGACATGGCGACGGACGGCCTGGTCGCGGTCCACGAGCCGACCATCCTGGACGACTCGGACGACGCGGTGGGCACTGAACTGCTGGAGAGGGTGCTGAGTGGACTTCGCAGGCTCTGACATGTCGCACCGCCCGCCGACCCCGAGCGGGCGCGTGACGTCGGCGAAGATCGTTATCGCCGGTGGATTCGGCGTCGGCAAGACGACCCTGGTCGGCTCGGTCTCTGAGATCACGCCGCTGACGACCGAGGCCATCATGACCTCCGCCGGCGTCGGCGTCGATGACACCCGGCAGGTGCCGGGCAAGACGACGACCACGGTGGCCATGGACTTCGGCCGTATCTCGATCGATCGTGACCTGATCCTGTACCTGTTCGGTACGCCGGGTCAGACCCGGTTCTGGTTCATGTGGGACGAACTGGTCCGGGGCGCGATCGGCGCGGTGGTGCTGGTGGACACCCGCCGGCTGGCCGACTGCTTCGCGGCGATCGACTTCTTCGAGCATCGGCGGCTGCCGTACCTGGTGGCCATCAACTGCTTCGACGGCATGCAGTACCACGACCCGCAGGACGTCCGGGAGGCGCTCGCCATCTCCAGTGACGTGCCGGTGGTGGCCTGTGACGCCCGGAACCGGGAGTCGACGAAGCACGTGCTGATCTCGCTTGTCGAGTACGTGCTCACCATGCGTCGCTCGCGGGCGGTCGCGCCGGCCTGAGGGCCCTTTCGGCGCCCGGTGACGGCCTCCGTCGACACCGGGCGCTGAGTGCTGTCCGTGACCCGGCGCTGAAGCCGGCCGGTGCCCGTTTCCCGGCGCTGATCCCGGCCGGTGCCCGTTTCCGGCGGCGCCTGATCCCGGCGCGGTCAGCTGAGCCGGTTCCAGGCGCCACCGTCCACCCGGTACACCCCGAGGGAGTGGCGCTCCATGCCGCTGTGCCGGATCGGCGTGAACGAGTACATCCCCGCCATCCCGTCGGTGATCTGGTTCTGCAGGTACGCCCGCAGCCGACCCCGGTCGACGCTGTCGGCCAGCCTGGCGGCGGTGGTGATGAGCAGCAGGGCGTCCGAGGCGTACGGGGCGAAGCCGTTGTAGGCGCCGTGCCGTCGGATGTACTGCGCGACGAGTTCCCGGTACGCGCGCCCGGTGGCGCTGCTGTTGGCGACGGTGGAGCCGCCCAACGAGGCCGGATGGATGGCGTAGGCGCCCTCGACGGCTGGCGCGTTCTGGCCCTCCAGGGTCTCCTCGGCGACCGCACCGGCGTCGAAGAAGAGCCGGCCGGTGAATCCGGCCTTGCGCAGCGCCCGTGCGGCGGTGCCGGAGTTCGGTGCGGTGGCCCAGACCACCACGCCTTCCGTTCGAGCCGTCAGGGCCTCCGCAGCGGCCCGCGCGACGCCGTCACTGGACCGGGGCAGCCGTACCGTTCGGGCGAGCGTCACCCCGGCGGTACGCAGGGCCCCGGTCATCGCCCGTACTCCCGAATCGCCGTGCAGGCCCTCCTCGGCCAGCAGCACGACCCGGCGCAGCCGCTCGGTGTCGATCACCTGGGCCAGCCGGCGGGCCACGTCACCGGCCTGTGGGGTGACCTGGTAGATGAAGGCCCGCTGGGCGAGCGGAACGGTGATCGCGTCGCCGAAGGCCAGCGACACGAACGGCAGCCGCAGCTTCTGCGCCACCCCGATGACCGACATCGAGGTCTCCGCGAGCGTGCCGCCGAGCAGGGCGTGCACGTCGTCGCGTCGACCCAGCTCGGTGGCCTGTCGGGCGGCGAGCCGGGGATCGCTGCGATTGTCCAGCACCTCCAGCCGTACGCTCCGGCGCAGGTTGCCGACCGCGACGCCCTTCTGGTTGACCAACTCCGTGCTGATGGCCAGCGCCCGCTCCTGGGCCACACCCAGGGCCGCGCCCGGACCGCTCAGCTCCAGCGTCGCCCCGATGACCAGTTCGTGCCGGCCGGTGGGGCGGGTGACGACCGCCTCGCGCTCTGCGTCGCGCCCGCAGGCGCCGAGTAGCAGGGTGCCTGCCGCCGCGGTCAGCACGCCCCGCCGGGTGAGCACGGATGGGCTGCTTGCCGGTGTTGCCATGACTCGCCTTCCCCGCCCGGCGACCTGCCGCCGGCTGTTCCGCGGGTATGCTCCCGGCCCCGCAGACCCGGCGTCAAATTATCCGGGTGTGGGCAGGAACACGCAGGTGAGCGGGGGTGCGAGCGGCGTCAGGAGCGGTAGCCGGCAGAGCGGTACTCGTATTCCCGATCGTCGTCGCGGTCCCCGGTGTCCCGGCTGAAGTCCCAGCCGCCTGCCGATTCCCGCCCCGGGCGGCCACCGACCGCGAAGCCGCCGATCTCCTGCCCCCGACGCCAGCCACGGAAGTAGCCGGTGGTGTTCTCGGCGAGGCTGGCCGCGTCGCGCACGATGCGCAGTGGACGCTCCTCGCGCAGCGGCGAACCGGGCACGAGGTTCGCCTGCGGCACCCGCTTGGGCAGCCCGGCGTTGGTCTCGTCGCCCACCGCCGGGCGGGCGGCCTGCTCGGCGGCCTGCCAGCCGGTGTCGGCCAGGGAGGACCAGTCGAGATCCGAGTCCTCGCCGTGCCCGACGAACCAGGCCGACTTGGCCTGCGCGAAGATCAGCAGGTCACCGTCGCCCTCGTCGGAGATCGGTGGCGGGCGGCGCTCGACCGGCGGCTCCGGCCGGCGGGCCGGTGGCGCGACGTCCAGGCGTTCGGCCGGCCGGTCGCCGCGCTGCGCGCCCTCCCGCTCGACCAGGCGCAGCGGCGGAGTCTCCGGCTGCGGGTCCGCCCCGGCGCGCAGCGCCCGGTCGGCCAGCGGCGGGGGCTCGACCAGTCGCAGCACCGGTGGCTCCGGAGGCAGGTCGTCGGCGAGCCAGGGCGGGGTCACCCGACGCTCGGTGCCGAGCTCGGTGGGACCATCGGCCGGAGGGTCGGCCGGCGCCCGCCGGTTGCCCTCGTAGGAGCCGGCCACCGGCGTACGCGTCGGACTGTCGGCCGGACTCTCCGGGCTGTTCACCAGCGGCCAGTTCGCCCGGGAACCAGGTGCGGGCGGCTCCTGGCCGGGGCGGCTCGTCGGGATCGGGATGCTCAGGTCGGTGGCGCTGAAGCCGCCCGCCGGTGCCGGCGGTTCGCCGTTGGTCTTCGGTCGGGGCGGGATGATGGTGCGCTGGCGTTCGGCCCGCGCGCTGTTGATCGCCGCGGTGGTGAGCGTCGGCCGGAAGGGCTCGCCCGCGTCGGCGGGCGGCACCGAGCCGCGCTGCGCCGGCGCGATCGGGGTGATCCCGGGCGGCGGTGGCGGCGGCATGGAGATCGGCCGGTTGGTCGGACCGTCGATCCTCGACGGAGTCGGCTCGGGCCGCGACGGCGGAGCCGAGACGGGTGGACCGGCCAGGGCAGCCGGTGCCACCGGAGCGGGAGCGACGGGCGGTGGGGTGACCGGGGCGGGCGCCACCGGCGGCGGGCCCAGCGGTCGGGGCGACGGTGGCGTGGCGCTGCCCGGTACCGGCTCGGGTCGGCTGCGGCGTCCGCCGGTCGGTTCGGGGCCGGTGGGGCGCACGGCACGCAGGCCGGCGCCGGTGCCGGCGGGCGACACTTCACCGGCCGAGGACTCGGCGCGCCGCTCGATGGAGCGCCGGCCGGGCAACTGCACCGGCGCGGCGGTGCGGGCGCGCAGCGCGCCGACCAGCGCCTGACAGCCCGCGTCGCAGGCGCGTACGGAGGCGACCGCCTGCCGGATCGTTTCGGCGGCGGCGGAGATGAGGGCCCGGTTCACCGTGGACCGGCGGGGGGTCTCGGCGATGGCGACGCGCAGCGCGGTGACGGCCTCGTCGATCGCGTCGGCGTCGCCCAGCCCCTCGGCCGCGAGCTGGGCGGCCACCGCGTCTGCGGTGACCGCGGCGTCGCGGCCACGGCCGGCGGCGTCGGTGAGCATGCCCGGCTCGGGCAGGGCGTCCAGCACGGCCAGCGGGATCAGGTCGGCGGGGTCGGGGTAGGCGCGCAGCGCGGCCGGGTAGAGCTCGCGGAGCACCTCACGGAGCGCGACCGCAGCCGAGTGACGCCCGCTGGCCAGGGCCGCGTGCGCGGCGAGCACCTGCTTGTAGCCGACGAGTTCCCGGGGGGCCGGCAGGGTCACCGCCGAGAGCGCACCCGCCTGGAGGGCGCGGGCCAGGCCGACCGCCCGCCGTACGGCCGGTGGGGACTGCATCTCCTCGACCGAGTCGTCGTCGGCGAACCGCTCGGCGAAGTCGTCCACCGAGTCGTCGTCGGCGATGGCCAACGGGCGCCCGGCGGCACTGAGCAACGAGGTGACGGTGTGGTCGTCGCTGTCGGCGGCGATCGCCGCGCCACTCGGCCCGCCGGAGCGTTCCACGAGCAGCGTGACCAACCGGGCGTAGCCCGCCGGGTCGTCGCCGATCTCGCAGACATGCAGCAGACGGCCTGCGTCGTCGACCACAGCGGACGTCAGCGTCGAACCGGCCGGGGCCGATCGGTCGGCCGGATCCGCCGAGGTCAGACCGCAGTACATGCGCACGAGCGCCACGGCGTCGTCCTCCTCCCGGAACACAGGGCTTTTCTCTGCCAGAGACTGATGCTCCCTGGTGCGGGTCAGTCGCGCCAGTCCACGACCGCAGAGATCTTTCCGACAATGGTGCGCCAACCCAGACTTGCGGTTTGTGCCCCGATTTTCTTCAACCGACGTCGACCCATGAAACCGCTGATGCCGCCATTGACCGAGGCCCGTAGCGCCTCGTCCAGATCGTCGAGACTGGAGCCGCTGGAAAGCATGTCGAGCACGGCGGGCAGCCGCAGCGCGTAAGCCACGTCCCGGGCCACCTCACCAGCTTCGATGAGCAGCGTCGGGTCCCAGGTGTCGTGACCACCGCGAAGGTTCTCCACCACGAGATCAAGCTCGTAGACGTCCTCGTCGCGCGGCGCAATGTCGGCCGGTTCCACCCGTTCGGACAATTCATTCCAACTGTCCAGCTGAGACAGGTCGTTGGGCGCACCGGAACGGACGAAACTCACGAGCGACTCGGGGGTCTTGAACAACAGCAGCCGGCCCCGGTGGCTGAGGAATACCGGCACCTCCTCGGCGCCGTCCTCGTCGGCTGCCTTCTCGTCGGCGTCGTCCTGCCCGGTGCCGTCCTTCTCGTCCTCGTCCTCGTCCGCGTCGCCCTTGGCCCGCTTCTCCTCGTCGTCGCTCTCGGCGAACTCCCGGGCGACCTCCTCGTCGAGGATGACGACGTCGCCGTCCTCGTCCTCCTCGGCCTCCACCACCTGGCGGCGGGCCAGGAAGGGGTCGTCGGCGTCACGCTCGGCCACGTCGGTCGGGGTCAGCTCGCGAGCCGGCCGGTACGCCCGCAGGGTGTAACCGGTGCCGGCGGGCAGGGCGATCTCCACCGGGTCGATCCGTAGCTCGTCCCAGAGCGCGCGGGCCGCGTCGGCCGACGCGGCGGCATCCGGCTCGGCAGGAGCGGTCGCGTCGTCGAGCTCGGACTCGGCCGGGCCGGTCGTGTCGTCGAGCTCGGGCTCGGCGTCCGGCCGTTCAGGCGACTGGCGGGCCACGGTGACCTCCGGGTGCGTCGGGCTGCCCACTCATCGGCGCGGTGCCGACGGGTGACTCTGGGCACATACCCTAGTTGGCTGCTCTGGGTAACGGGTGCCGGCCCCGGTGGCGGCGTCCATCTCCGACAGGTAGCGTGGCTACTTATGAACGCCCAGGCGCTGCACGGACATCTCGACGCCCTGCTGCTCGCCGTGCTGGAGCGGGGCGCCCTGCACGGCTACGCCATCATCGAGGCGCTGCGGACCCGAAGTGACGGCCGGCTCGACCTACCCACCGGCACGGTCTACCCGGCGTTGCGGCGGCTGGAGCGGGCGGGTCACGTGGCCAGTTCCTGGAGCACCGTCAACGGCCGGGAGCGGCGCACCTACGAGCTGACCGACGCGGGCCGGCGCGCGCTGGCCGACCAGCGCTCGGGTTGGCGGCAGTTCAGCGCCACTGTCGCGCGCTTCCTCGACCCGGGCGGGTCGTCGGCCCCAGCAGGCTGACCGGCCGGCAGGCCGCCCGTCGGCAGGTCAGCGGGTGGCGAGCAGCCAGGTGTGCGCTGCCCGGCCCAGCCAGACATGGGCGGCTCCGCCGGCGAGCATGCCGACGATCATCGGCGGCCAGGTGAGGGCCGCGTCCCAGAGCAGGATCGACCAACCGAACAGTGCCACGCCGGTCGACGCGCCAAGCACGGCGGCGGCGGTCAACAGGCTGCCCACCGCGTGGGCGGCGGCGGTGAGCGCCGGGCGGGACGAGCGCGCGGTCGCCGTCACGAGCACCAGGCCGGCTGCGCCGAGCAGGAACGCCGCCGCCCAGATCCAGTCCACCGACTGCGACAGCAGCAGGTAGCCGGCGGGCGGTGGCGGTCCCTCGCTCCAACTCGAACCACGCCAGGTCAGGTCACCGGCGAGCGAGGCGGCTCCGGCGAAGGCGAGGATCCGCAGCGACAGGCCGCGCAGCGCCGCCACCGCCAGCTCGGCCTGGTACGCCGGGGCGAGCTGGTCCGGCGTACCGAAGTCGGTGACCGCCCGCCGGGCCGCCTCGTGGGCGGGCAGACCGCCGTCCCGGTACGCCTCGACCGCGTCCAGCAGCCCGTGCCGCGCCTCGGTGATCAGATCCGCCCGCAGCCGGCGCGGGCCGCGTAGCCGATCGGCCAGCTGCCGCAGGTGTTCGTCGATCAACACGTCATCCCCGACCGGCATGCGTCCACCCTGCCACGCAGCGCCACCTCCCGGCGTCCGGGGAATCCCCGAGGCGATCAACCAGGGGCGTCCGGGTAGCCGCCGCCGGTTGGTCACCGTGGCCGGCAGTGAACGGGTGCCGAGCTAGGCGGTGCGGGTGGCGAGGGTCAGGTAGCCGTGCTCGGCGGCCTGCTGGAGCAGCCACTGGTCCCGGTACCAGCCGGGTTCCGCGACCAGCTCGGCGTGCCGGCCGCGTTGGATGATCCGTCCGGCGTCCAGCACCACGATCTCGTCCAGCCCGGCGAGACCGCTGAGCCGATGGGAGATCAGCAACACCGAGTGCCCGGCCGGAAGGGCGGCGAGGGCCGAGGCGAGCACCGCGTCGGCGGCGACCGGATCGAGGCCCTCGGTCGGCTCGTCCAGCACCAGCACGGCGGGCGTGGCGAGCAGCGCCCGGGCCAACGCGAGTCGCTGCCGCTGCCCGCCGGAGAGCTGTCCACCCTGCTCGCCGACCACCGTGTCCCAGCCCTCCGGCTGGTCCCGGACCCACTCCGCCAGCCCGGCCGCCTCGGCTGCGCCGGTGAGCGCCGCCTCGTCCGCGTCGGCCCGGCCGAGCAGCAGGTTGTCGCGGACCGAGGCGTGAAAGACGTACGCCTCGGCGAGCAGCCCGCCGACCAACTGCGGCAGTATCTCGGACGGGTGGCTCGACACGTCCCGTCCGTCCAGGGTGACCCGGCCGCTGTCGGGGCGTACCGCGCCGGTCAGCACGGCGGCCAGGCTGCTCTTGCCCGCGCCGCTCGGGCCGACGACCGCCACCCGGCGACCCGGCGGCAGGTCGAGGTCGAACCCGTCCAGCGCGGCGGGGGCACCGGTCCGGTACCGGACCGTGACCCCCTCGAACCGCACCTCCGGCACGGCTCGACCGGCCATGTCCGGCACGCTGGCCGCCGCCCGCGCGTGCTCGTCGTTCGCCGGGGTGGTGGTGCGGCCGTCCGTCGGGCCGGTGGTCCGGTCGGCCTCCGGGGTGGGGGTGAGCAGCCCGGCGATCCGGGCCAGGCCGGTGCGCAGCCCGGTCCACTGCCGGGCGGCGCCGACCAGTGCGAGGGCGATCTCCACCGCGGCCAGCGTGCCGACCGCCAGGACGCCGACGAGTACCCCGTCCACCCCGGCGCGGAGGGCGACGAACACCACCGCACCGGCGGTCAGCCCGGCCACCAGCACCCCGACGGCGTCGACCGCGAAGCCGAACGCGGCGAGCCGGCGTTCCAGCCGGGCCAACCGGCGGGCCCGTCGCTCGGCCGCACCGAGCGCGTCGCCGGTGGCCCCGAAGGCGGCCAGGTCGGCGGCGCCGTGGGTCAGGTCGATCGCGTCGGCGGCGAGCGCGCCACGCAGCGGGGCCACCTCGGCACTGGCCCGCCGGGTGAGGGCGGTGGCCAGCGCCGGCAGGGCCACCCCGGCCAGCAGCAGCCCACCGGCGAGCACGAGCGCGGCCGGCGGTGAGACGAGGGCGGTCAGCCCGACCGCAAGTACGCTCACCAGCCCGGCCGCCGCACCCGGGACGAGTACGCGGAGCAGCAGGTCCTGTACCGCGTCCACGTCGGAGACCAGCCGGCTCAGCGCGTCACCGGTGCGCGGTGGGGCGTCGCGTCGGGCGGCCAGCGTGGCGAAGGCCCGGGTCCGGACGTCCGTGACGAGGCGGAGCACCGCGTCGTGGCCGGCGAGCCGTTCGGTGTAGCGCAGCACGCCCCGGCCGACGGCGAGCGCCCGTACCGCGACGATCGCCACCGTGAGCCGGTCCAGCGGCGGCTGGCCGGCGGCGGTCATCAGCAGCCAGGTGGCGGTCGCCATCAGGGCGAGTCCGGCGAACTCGGTGGCCGCGGCGAGCAACCCGGCGCCGATCAGCCGGCGCAGGTACGGCCGGGCCAGGCGGAGCACCGCCAACTCGGGGGAGCGGCTGGTCATCGGGCCTCCCCGGCCGGTGCCGGCGTGAGTTCGGTGACTCGGCCGTCGGCCACCCGCAGCACGCGGTCGACGCCGGTGAGCAGCGCGGGCCGGTGCGCGACCAGCAGTGCGGTGCGGCCCTCGACCAGCCGGTGGGTGGCCGACAGCACCGCGGCCTCGGCGGCGGCGTCGAGCCGCGCGGTCGGTTCGTCGAGCAGCACCACAGGTGCGTCCCGCAGGAAGGCCCGGGCCAGGGCGACCCGCTGCCGTTGCCCGCTGGACAGGCCGTGCCCGCGCTCGCCCAGCGGGGTGTCCAGCCCGTCGGGCAGCGCGGCGACCACGTCGTCGAGGGAGGCGGCCCGGACCGCGGCGGCGACCTGGGCCGCCGGGGCGTCGGGGCTGCCGAGGCGGATGTTCTCCGCAAGCGAGGTGGCGAAGAGGTGGGCGCGTTGCGGCACCCAGGCCACCTGCCGGCGCCAGCCGTCGAGGTCGGCGTCGGCGAGGTCCACCCCGCCGACGGTGACCCGGCCGGCGGTCGGTGTGACGAAGCCGAGCAGCAGGTTCAGCAGGGTGGTCTTGCCGGCCCCGCTCGGGCCGATCACCGCGATCCGTTCTCCCGGCCGGATGGTGAGCGTGACGTCCCGCAGCGCCGTGGTGCGCTCGTACGCGACGGTCACCGACTCGAACCGGATCTCGCCGCGCCCGTCCGGCAGCGCCCCGGTACGAGCGGCAGGTGCCGGCGCGGCGCCGGAGAGGGTGAGCGCCTCGTCCAGCGCGGTGAGCCCCTCCATGCTGGCGTGGAACCGGCTGCCGGCCGCCCGCAGCGGCAGGTACGCCTCCGGGGTGAGCAGCAGCACCAGCAGCGCGGTTTGCAGGGCCAGCCCACCGCCGAGCAGTCGGATGCCCACCGGCACCGCGACCAGCGCCACGGACAGGGTGGCGACCAGTTCCAGCACCAGGGCGGAGAGGAAGGCGATGCGCAGGGTCTTCATGGTGGCCAGCCGGTGCCCGTCGGCCATCCGGTGGACCGCCTCGGTCTGGGACCGGGCGCGGCCGAAGGCCCGCAGGGTGGGCAGCCCGGCCACCATGTCCAGGAAGTGCCCGCCGAGCCGGGACAGCCGCCGCCACTGGCGCTCGGTGGCGGCCTGGGCCTGCCAGCCGAGCAGCGCCCCGAAGATCGGGATGAGCGGCAGGGTGAGCGCGATGATCACCGCCGAACTCCAGTCGGCGAGGAAGACCCGACCCAGCACGGCGACCGGCACGGTGACACTCAGCACGAGCTGCGGCAGATATCCGGTGAAGTACGCGTCCAGGGCGTCCAGCCCGCGACCGGCGAGGGTGGCCAGTTGCCCGGCCCGCTGGCCGGCGACCCAGCCGGGTCCGTGCCGGATGACCGCGCCGAGCAGGTCGGCCCGGAGCGTGGCCTTGACCGTGGCGGCCACCCGCGCCGACACCGCGCCCTGCGCCCAGACCAGCACCGACCGGGCCGCCACGGCGGCGACGAAACCGGCCAGCGCGGCCCGGTCCAGCCGCCCGGTGAAGGCCGTGGCCAGCAGCATGGCCAGGGCGGTGGCCTGCGCCACGACCAGCCCGGCGGCGAGCACGCCGAGCAGCGCGAGCAGGGCGAGGCCGCGTCGGGCCGCGGGGACCCGGCGCAGCAGCCGCGGGTCGAAGGGGCGGCGGTTCACCAGTACACCGGTGCTCTGCCGTCGGTCCGTCCCCGGAAAATCCACCAGCACATCGCCTGGAAGCCTAGTAGGGCCGGCAGCAGCGGCAGCGCCAGCCAACCCAGCAGGCGCAGCGTCGGGGCGCTTGCCGCCGCGTCGGCCACCGTCAGGGAGGCCCCGGGGTCGACCGTCGACACCAGCGCGTACGGCCAGAGGGTCGCCCCGACCAGCAGCACCGGCAGCGCGAGGGCGGTGGCGGTGGCGGCGAACGCCACGCCGGGCCGCCGCCGGACCAGCGCCGCCCGCGCCACCAGCAGGGCCGCGACCAGCGCCACCCCGAGCAGTACGCCGACCTCGGGGCGTTGCGCGGCGGCGCGTACCCGGTGGGAGAGCAGGCCGACGGCGGCGGCCGCGGTGACCGCGATGATCGCGGCGACGACGAGCCGGCGGGCCAGCGGACGGAGCCGGGTGCCCTCAGCGGCCGGCAGCCGCAACGAGAGGAAGGTCGCACCGTGCGCCGCGACCAGGGCGACCAGGGCCAGCGCGCTGGCGGCGGCGAACGGGGTGAACAGGTGCGCCACCCCGGCCACGTGCCCGTCGGCGTGCCGCGGTACGCCCTGGAGCAGCCCGGCGAGCACGACACCCCAGCCGAGCGCGGCGAACAGGCTGCCCACCACGATCACCCGGTCCCAGCCGGCGCGGGCCCAGCGGCCCGCCGGCCGGCTGCGCAGTTGCACCCCGGCGGTCACCAGGATCACGCCGGCCAGGGCGGTGACCACGGCCGGGTAGCTGCCGGCGAGCAGTTCCCCCTCCAGCACCGGGAACGCGCCGAAGAGGATGCCCACGGCGGCCACCAGCCAGACCTCGTTGCCGAGGAAGAACGGCCCGACCGCGTTGAGGGCGGCCCGCCGCGCTGCCGCCGAGCCGCTGGCGTCTGGCGTGCCGCTGCGGGCGAGCAGCAGCCCGACGCCGTAGTCGTAGCCGCCGAGCACCAGGTAGCCGGCGAAGAAGAGGCCGAGCAGGGCGTACCAGGCGAGTTCCATCGGGGTCTCCCTCAGACGAAGGCGGGCTCGGGACGGGCGTCGTCGGTGGCTGGATGGGTCGGCGGGCGGCCGAGGGCGGGATCGGCGGCGCCCCGGGCGGCATGTCGGGCCAACAGCACCCAGTTGATGACGGCGAGGGTGCCGAGCAGCAGGGTGAAGCCGGTGAGCGAGGCGGCCATCAGCCAGGGGCTGATCGGGGAGACGGCCTGGTCCACCGGCAGCAGCCCGTACGCCACCCAGGGTTGGCGGCCGATCTCGCGGGAGAGCCAGCCCAGGATCAGCGCCACGAACGGCACCGGCACGGCGAGCACGAGCAGCCAGAGCGGGACCCGGAGCCGGATGATCCAGTCCCGCCAGAGCAGCGGCAGCAGCAGCCAGAGCAGGCCGAGGCCGAAGCCGATCAGGACCATGAACCCGAGTCCGACGTTGGCCAGTACGGGCGGCAGGTAGTCGCCCGGCCCGAACCGGGCGGTCCACTCGGCGACAAGCGCGTCGGCCTCGGGGCTCTCGCCGCCGAACTTGGTCGGCTGCACCGCACCGACCGGGCCGAACTGGGCGAAGCCGAAGCCCTGCACGAGGCTGATCGACAGGGCGGCGGTGACCAGACCGATCCGCAGCGAGGTGCGGAACAGGTCGTAGTCGGCGGTGCGCCGGAGCAGGTGCCAGGCGCTGATCCCGGCCATCAGCAGTCCGCCGGTGAGCAGGGCGGCCGACAGCACGTGGCCGAGCGCCATCCCCAGCGCCGGGTTGGTCAGCAGCGCGGAGAAGTCGGTCAGGTGGGCGACGCCGTCGCGTACCTCGTAGCCGACCGGGTTCTGCAACCAGGAGTTGGCCACCATGATCCAGAACGCCGAGGCGTACGCGGTGAGCGCGACGCCGTAGAGCAGCGCGAGGTGTACGCCCCGACGCAGCCGGTGCCAGCCGAAGATCCACATGCCGAGGAAGGTCGACTCCAGGAAGAACGCGACAAGTGTCTCGATGGCCAGCGGAGCGCCGAAGACGTTGCCGACGTAGCGGGACAGTCCGCTCCAGTTCAGCCCGAACTGGAACTCCATCACGATGCCGGTGGCGATGCCGAGCACGTAATTGATCACGTAGAGCTGGCCCCAGAACCGGGTCAGCCGTTCCCAGCGCCGGTTGCCGGTGATCAGCCAGGCGGTCTGCAACCCGACGAGCAGGGTGACCAGGCCGAGGGTGGCGGCCACGAAGAGGAAGTGCACCGACGCGGTCGCGGCGAACTGAAGGCGAGCGAGGAGCAGGGTGTCCATGACCGGCTCTCCTGAGACGGGATCGATGAGATAGGGAGCCTACACGTAGATACGCTACCTATTGGCCCGTGCGACGGCCGGAGCCCGCATGATCGGGGTCAGTTCAGGGTGCTCAGCTCAGGGTGCTCAGCTCAGGAAGAGCGAGATCGGCAGGTAGGCGACGGTGGTGGTCACCGCCAGCGCGACGGCACCCAGCAGGCGGGGCGGGCGCCCCGCGACCAGCAGCCGCTGCACGCGTACGTCCAGATCCCGGTCGCCCATGCCGAGCGCGCCGGCCGGGGTGATCCGGTTGCCGGCGGCGGCGAAGCGGCGCAGCGCCCCGGCCAGCAGTGCCTCGGTGTGCAGCTGCCGCGCCTTGTCGTCGGCCCGCATCTCGACAAGCAGGCCGACCCGCTCGTGGGCCTGCCGGACCCAGCGCACCCAGGGCAGCGCCCGGCACAGCGCGGTGAACGGCAGCAGCACCAGGTCGTGCCGCTCCTGGGCGTGCGCCCGCTCGTGCGCGAGCACCGCAGCCAACTCCGCCCGGTCGAGCAGGTCGAGCGTGCCGGCGCTGACCACCACCCGGGGCCGCACCCCGGGCAGGCAGTACGCGGCCGCGCCCGGATGGTCGAGCACCAGCGCGCCGGGCACGGTCGGATCCCGCCGGGCCACCAGGGTGAGCAGGTCCCGGTGCCGGCGCTGGGCGCGTACCGTGCCGTGGATGCTGCGTACCGTCGTGGTGAGCAGCACCGCCCCGATGCCGAGACCGACGCCGACCAGCCCCAGGTGCACCACGCCCAGACCGGCCGGCAGGGTGTTGTGCCACAGGTCGCCGGCGAGCGCGAGCAGGGCGCTGCCGGTGCCCCGCTGGTAGGGGGTCAGCCCGAGCGCTATCGGCAGGCCCATCGCGCTGAGGCCGGCACCCAGGCCGACCGCCTGCCAGCAGAGGATCGCCACCCGGGGGCTGCGCCACGTCCAGGTGGAACGCGCCAGGACCTGCGCGATCAGCCAGCACGCCAACATCGAGGCGGCGAAGTGCAGGGTGTGGGCCACGGCGTCGCCCCTACCGTTCGGCCGTCTCGCCGGCCCGCCCGGGCCGGGACGCCGGGTCGGTCACGGGCGCCTCGACCCGATCGGTAAGCGCCGAGCCGTCCGCCGGGCTCGACGCCAGCCCGGCCTCGGCGGAGAGGGCGGCGCGCAGCACGTCGGCCTCGGTGCCGGTGACCGAGCGGGCGAACCGGACGAGCGCCGCGTCGCGGCTGCCGCCGAGGTCCAGCGCGTCCAGCATGAGCTGGGCGATGTACGCCTCGCGGCTGGCCGCGGCCCGGTAGCGCCAGGCCCGACCCTCGCGCTCGCGCTCGACCATGCCCTTGCCGGCGAGCCGGTCCAGCACCGTCATCACCGTCGTGTACGCCAGCTCGCGCCCGTCCAGCGCCTCGGCCACCTCCCGCACCGTGACGCCGTCCGACGCGCCGGGGGCGCCGTCCCACAGCACATCCATCACCGCGCGTTCGAGGTCACCAAGCCGAGTCACGCCCCAATCCTACCCCCCGTAGTAGTCCCCGCCGCCGGGGCAGCACCCCGGAAGCCGCAACCCAAGCTCGGACCGCGAGAACCGACTAGACCCCCTTCGGGTGCCAGACCGTCTTCGTCTCCAGCAACGCCGTCATCCGGCCCAGGCCCGGGTCCGCCGACCAGTCGTGGTCGGCGGGCACCGGCCGGAGCACCCGCTTGAGGTTCTCCGCCGCCTTGACCTCCAGGTCGGCCGCCAACTCCGGGTCGGCCACCCCGGTCAGGTCGATCGCGTTGACGTCCATGTGCGCGGCAAGCGTCGGCACGGTCTCCGGCAGCCGGCCGGTGAGGATGTTGACCACACCGCCGGGCAGGTCGGAGGTGGCCAGCACCTCGGCCAGGGTCACCGCGGCCAGCGGGGCGGCCGGCGAGGCGGCCACCACCACCGTGTTGCCGGTCACGATCGCCGGGGCGATCACGCTGACCAGGCCGAGCAGCGCCGGTGCCTCGGGAGCCACCACCGCCACCACGCCGGTCGGCTCCGGCGCCGAAAGGTTGAAGTACGGCCCGGCCACCGGGTTGGCGCCGCCGTAGACCTGCGGCAGCTTGTCGGACCAGCCCGCGTACCAGACCCAGCGGTCGGTGGCCGCGTCCACCTCGTCGCCGGGCACGCCGAGGGCGACGAACTGCTCGCGCCGGCCCTCAAGCATCTCGGCCACCCGGTAGAGGATCTGACCCCGGTTGTACGCGGTGGCCCCGGCCCAGCCCTTGCCGGCGGCGCGGGCGGCGACCACGGCGTCCCGGGCGTCCTTGCGGGAGGCCAGCGACACGTTGGAGTCCTGCACGAGATACGACCGTCCCGACTCGCTACGCGGGAACTTCCCGCCGATGAAGAGCTTGTACGTCTTGCGTACCGCGACCCGCTCAGACATTGAGGTACGCCTCCAGCCCGTGCCGACCGCCCTCGCGGCCGTAACCCGACTCCTTGTAGCCGCCGAACGGCGAGGTCGGGTCGAACTTGTTGAACGTGTTGGCCCAGACCACCCCGGCCCGCAGCCGGTCGGCCAGCCAGAGGATCCGGGAGCCCTTGTCGGTCCAGATCCCGGCCGACAGCCCGTACGGCGTGTTGTTCGCCTTCTCCACCGCCTCGGCCGGGGTGCGGAAGGTCAGCACGGAGAGCACCGGGCCGAAGATCTCCTCGCGGGCGATCCGGTGCGCCTGGGTGACCCCGGTGAAGATGGTCGGCGCGAACCAGAAGCCCCGCTCGGGCAGCTCGCACGGTGGCGACCAGCGCTCGGCGCCCTCGGCGGCTCCGGCCTCGGAGAGCTCCTTGATCCGGGCCAGTTGCGCGGCCGAGTTGATCGCGCCGATGTCGGTGTTCTTGTCCAGCGGGTCACCGACCCGCAGCTGGGCCATCCGGCGCTTGAGCGACTCCAGCACCCGGTCGGCGACGGACTCCTGGACCAGCAGCCGCGAGCCGGCGCAGCAGACGTGGCCCTGGTTGAAGAAGATGCCGTTGACGATCCCCTCGACCGCCTGGTCGATCGGGGCGTCGTCGAAGACGATGTTGGCGGCCTTGCCGCCCAGCTCCAGGGTGAGTTTCTTGCGCGTACCGGCGACCGTCCGGGCGATGGCCCGACCGACGTCGGTGGAGCCGGTGAAGGCGACCTTGTCCACGCCCGGGTGCTCGACAAGCGCCCGGCCGGTGTCGCCGGCCCCGGTGACGATGTTGACCACGCCGGCCGGCAGGTCGGCCTGCTGGCAGATCTCGGCGAAGAGCAGCGCGGTCAGCGGGGTGGTCTCGGCCGGCTTCAGCACCACCGTGTTGCCCGCCGCCAGCGCGGGGGCGATCTTCCAGGCCAGCATCAGCAGCGGGAAGTTCCACGGGATGACCTGCGCGGCCACCCCGAGCGGCTGCGGGTTCGCCCCGAAGCCTGCGTGCGGGAGCTTGTCGGCCCAGCCCGCGTAGTAGAAGAAGTGCGCGGCGACCAGCGGCAGGTCGACGTCGCGGGACTCCCTGATCGGCTTGCCGTTGTCGAGCGACTCCAGCACGGCCAGCTCGCGGGAGCGCTCCTGGATGAGCCGGGCGATCCGGTACAGGTACTTGGCCCGGTCCCGGCCCGGCATCGGACCCCAGACCTTCTCGTACGCCTTTCGGGCAGCGCGGACCGCACGGTCCACGTCCTGCGCGCCACCCTCGGCGATCTCGGCCAGCACCTCCTCGGAGGCCGGGTTTACCGACTTGAAGCTGCCGCCGTCGGCGGGGTCGACGAACTTCCCGTCCACGAAGAGGCCGTAGGAGGGTTTGATGTCCACCACCGAGCGCGACTCGGGGGCGGGAGCGTATTCGAACATCGCGGTCAGTCCAGGGTGAAGTAGTCGGGGCCGGCGTAGACGCCGGTCTTCAGCTTGGTGCGCTGCATCAGCAGGTCGTTGAGGAGGCTGGAGGCGCCGAAGCGGAACCAGTCCGGGTCCAGCCAGTCCGGCCCGACGGTCTCGTTGACCATGACCAGGTACTTGATGGCGTCCTTGGTGGTCTTGATGCCGCCGGCCGGCTTCACGCCTACCTGCCGCCCGGTGGCGGCCCGGAAGTCGCGGACCGCCTCCAGCATCACCAGGGTCACCGGCAGGGTGGCGGCGACCGGGACCTTGCCGGTGGAGGTCTTGATGAAGTCGCCGCCGGCCAGCATCGCCAGCCAGGAGGCGCGGCGCACGTTGTCGTAGGTGGCCAGCTCGCCGGTCTCCAGGATCACCTTGAGGTGGGCGTCGCCGCAGGCCTGCTTGGTCGCCACGATCTCGTCGTACACCTCGGCGTAGCGGCCGGCCAGGAAGGCACCCCGGTTGATCACCATGTCGATCTCGTCGGCGCCCGCCGCGACGGCCGCGCGGGTGTCGGCGAGCTTGACCTCCAGCGGTGCCTGACCCGATGGGAACGCCGTCGCCACGCTGGCCAGGTGCACGTCACTTCCGCGCAGCACCTCGGCCACGTGCGGGACCATCGACGGGTAGACGCATACCGCACCGACGTGCGGACAGGACGGATCGGCCGGGTCGGGGCGCAACGCCTTGGCGGCGAGCGCCCGCACCTTGCCGGGGGTGTCCGCCCCCTCCAGCGTCGTCAGGTCGACCATCCGGATGGCGATCTCGATCGCCTGGGCCTTGGCGGTGGTCTTGATGGATCGGGTGCCGAGTTGGGCTGCCCGCTGCTCCGCGCCGACCTGGTCCACGCCCGGTAGGCCGTGCAGGAAGGTCCGCAGAGCGGTCTCGGATCGTCCCAGCTCGGAGAGGTCCGACCGGGCCGACGTCGCTGTCGCCGTCATGGCTCGAAGTCTACGCAGGTCGACCTGGAGTGATCTTGATCACGACGGCTGTCGGAGCGCTCAGGGGTGAGCGACGTCGCTGGTCCCGGCCGGGTCGGGTGCGGCGGCCACCCGGGCGGGTAGGTTGAGCGATCGTGGACGTACTCGTCATTGACCATCCGCTCGCCCAGTCCCGGCTGACCGCCATGCGGGACGAACGGACCGATTCCGCCTCGTTCCGGGCCGCGCTGCACGAACTCACCACCATGCTGGTGTACGAGGCAGCCCGCTCCTTCCCGGTCGAGAAGTACCCGGTGCGCACCCCGGTCACCGGCACCGAGGGCACCCGACTGGCCAACCCACCGCTGCTGGTGCCGGTGCTGCGGGCCGGTCTCGGCATGGCCGACGCCGCGCTGGGGCTGCTCCCCGAGTCCTCGATGGGCTTCGTCGGGCTGGCCCGCGACGAGGAGACCTTCGAACCGCGCGCCTACATGGAGTCGTTGCCCCGGGACCTGAGCGGCCTGCCGGTGCTGGTCCTCGACCCGATGCTGGCCACCGGCGGGTCGCTGGAGCACTGCTGCCGGCTGCTGGCCGAGCGCGGCTGCACCGAGATCACCGTGCTCTGCGTGCTCGCGGCCCCGGCGGGCATCGAGCGGCTGGAGCGCTCCGGCCTGCCGCTGCGCCTGGTCACCGCCGCCATCGACGAGGGCCTCAACGACAGCAAGTTCATCGTGCCGGGCCTCGGCGACGCCGGTGACCGGCAGTTCGGCGGCATGCCCCGGTTCTGAGGACTAGCGTCTCGAAACATGACTGGTGTCCCGCTCGCCGAGGAGCTGCTGCTGCTCGCGTACGACGACGAGACCGGCAGGTCGACGATGCCGCGGATCAGCCTCGACCTCGGGATGGCCGCGGCGGTCCTGATCGAGTTGGCGCTCGCCGAGCGGATCGCGTACGCCGACGGGACCCTGACGGTGGTCGACCCGACGCCGACCGGCGAGCCGATCACTGACGACGTGCTGGCGAGGATCGCCGCCGACACCCCGCACAGCCCGTCTTCCTGGGTGCAGCGGCTGCGGCACGGCCTGCGCGAGAAGATCCTCGGCGACCTCTGCGATCACGGCGTCGTCCGGGACGTGGACGAGACCGAGCTGGGCTTCATCCACATCCACCGCTATCCGGTGCTGGACCGCTCGGTGGAGGCGGACACCCGCCAGCGGCTCGCCGCGGCGCTCACCGGGGCCGCCCCGGACGAGCGGACCGCCGCACTGGCCACCCTGGTCGCCGTACTGCGGATGGAGTCCACGCTCGGCGTCACGGGTGAGGCCGCCGAGGACGCCCGCCACCGGCTCGCGGAGATCGCCAGCGGTGCCGGCTTCTCCGGCGAGGTGAGCCTGGCGGACTCGGTGGTCCGGCCCTCGGTCGGCCTGGTGGTGGCCGCCCTGGGCCGCGCCGTCGAGGCCGCCCTCGGCCCGCGCCGCTGACTCCCACCAGCCCGCCCGCGCGGGCACCACGCAAGATCATGCTCGTTCCGGGATCGAGTGGCTTCGAGGTTGCCAGGAGGCCACTCGACCCGCGAACGAGCGTGATCATCGGGTCAGTGGGTCAGTCGATCTGCCCGGACGGCGGTGACGAAGGCGGACCAGGCGGTGGGCGCGACGGTGAGCGCGGGGCCCGCCGGATCCTTGCTGTCCCGGATGCCGACGACGCCCGGCAGGTTGTCGGCGACCTCTACGCAGTCGCCGCCGTTGGTGCCGCTGCGGGTGCTGGTGCGCCAGCGGGCACCGGTCAGATCACTCATAGCACTCTCCCCGGATGGCATCGATGAACTCCATCGATTGTGGCTCATCCAGGGCGAGCGACTCCAGGCCTCGCCAGACCCGCTCGTAGGCGGCGATCTCCGCCGGCTGGTCGAGGTAGAGCGCGCCGGTGAGCCCCTCGACGTAGACCGTCGGCGGCTCGCTGGGGGTGCCCAGGGCCGAGTCGGGGAAGTCGAGCAGGACGAAGGTGCCCGCCTCGGCGGCCAGCGGCGGGCCGGCTGACAGCGGCAGCACCCGGATGGTGATGTTGTGCCGTTGGCCGACGGTGAGCAGGTGCCGGAGCTGGTCGTCCATCACCGCCCGGTCCGGCACCGGGCGGCGCAGCACCGCCTCGCTGAGCATCACGGTCAGCTGCGGAGCGGGCGGAAGTCGCCGGGCGAGCAGGCCCTGGCGCTGGATCCGGAGGTTCACCGCCTTCTGCCGCTCCTCCTCCGCCAGCTCCGGCCGGTTCTGGAGGAAGAGCGCGGTGGCGTACCCGCGGGTCTGCAAGAGTCCCGGCACCAGCTCGGCGTTGTAGTGCCGCACTCTGCTGGCCACGCTCTCCAGCCCCATGTAGAGCGAGAACCAGGTCGGGATGGACCGGCCGTACGCGTGCCACCAGCCCTCCGCCCGACCGACCTCGGCGAGCCCGAGCAGCACGCTCGCCTGCTCCGGGGTGGCCCGGTAAAGCTCGCAGAGCACCCGGACGTCCGGGGTCCGCGGGGCGGTGTCGCCCCGTTCGATGCGCCAGATCTTCTGCCGCGAGCAGCCCAACTCCTCCGCTGCCGCGTCGATTGTCACGTGGGCGTCCACCCGAAGCTGGGTGAGCAGCCTGCCGAGTTGCCGTCGCGGCACCGTCGAACTGTTTGTTGCATGCACCGTGCAACACCCTCCGTCCCAAAATGCAACCAATACAGTTGCGGAAAAAATGCCGAAAACCGTATTGCCCGCCAAAGGCGGAATATGACGATGGTTGATGTGGTGATGCTATTTGGCTGGGCCCTGGGTAGGCAAGTGATCACGGAGTGTTGTTTTGGTGGCCCGCGCGCGGCGCGGCTTTGACTACGAGGTCTCCAGCCGACGTGCATCGGGATCCGGCCGCGGCTGCATCGGAAGCCGTCTGTTCGCCGATTGGCTCCGCAATGGTTGCCGGGGCGCCGGATGGCGTTACTCAGCGCAGTGAGCTGGTGCGCTGCGGCGTGTTAAAAGGGGGCCCTTCCTATACACGAGGCGTTAATAAGGGGCCCTTCCTTACACGCCAAGGGCGTGGGCGATCTCGGCGCGTAGGGTTGCCACGGCGCTCGTCGCGCGCAAGCGGGCCGCGGCGACGTCGCCGGCCGCGACCGGCTCCACCACTTCGAGGTACGCCTTGAGTTTCGGCTCGGTGCCAGAGGGACGGATCACCACCCGGGCGGTGTCGGTACGCAGGATCACCACGTCCGCCTCCGGGAGCAGGTCCCGGGTCTCGATTACCGGTTGGTCGAGCAGGGTGGTGGGGGTGGTGGCGCGGATGCGGGCCATCGCGTCGGCGATCAGTTGCAGGTCGTCGACGCGTACCGAGAGTTGATCGGTGTGGTGCACGCCGAACTCGGCGGCCAACTCGTCCAACCGGTCGGTGAGCGTACGCCCCTGCGTCTTCAGGCCGGCGGCCAACTCGGCGACGGTAAGTGCGGCGGTGATGCCGTCCTTGTCCCGGACATGCTCCGGGGCGACGCAGTAGCCGAGCGCCTCCTCGTAGCCGAAGACAAGTGGTTCGCGGCCACCGCCGGCCCGGACGATCCACTTGAACCCGGTAAGCGTCTCGTCGTACGGCAGGCCCCGGGCGGCGCACATCGCCCGCAGCAGCGACGACGAGACGATTGTGGTGGCGTAGAGGCCGGTCACCCCGCGCCGCATCAGATGGTCGGCGAGCAGTACGCCCACCTCGTCCCCGCGCAGCATCCGCCAGCCCGGCTGCCCGGTCCCGGTGGCGGGTTCGCGGACCGCGACCGCGCAGCGGTCGGCGTCCGGGTCGTTGGCGATGGCGAGGTCCGCGCCGGTGGCGTCGGCGAGCGCGACCAGGTGGTCCACCGCGCCCGGCTCCTCCGGGTTGGGGAAGTTCACGGTGGGGAAGCGGGGGTCGGGTTCAGCCTGGTTCGGCACCACACCGGGCACCGGGAAGCCGGCGGCGGCGAAGGCGGCGGTGAGGACGGTCGCCCCGACACCGTGCAGCGGGGTGTACGCCACGGTCAGGTCCCGGGGGCCGTTGGCGGGCAGCACCTGCACGGCCCGCGCGACGTATCCGGCGACGATCTCGTCTCCGAGCACCTGCCCGGCGGCACCGAGCGGCACCTCGGCGAGCGGGCCGACCGCGCGGATGGCGGCCTCGATGCCGGCGTCGGCGGGCGGCACGATCTGCGCCCCGGAACCCAGCACGCCGCCGAGTTCGGCACCGAGGTACACCTTGTAGCCGTTGTCCTGCGGCGGGTTGTGGCTCGCGGTCACCATCACCCCGGCCACGGCCCCCAGGTGCCGCACCGCGTAGGCGAGCACCGGGGTGGGCAGCGGGCGGGGGAGCAGCAGCGCCGGGCGACCCGCCCCGGTGGCCACCTGGGCGGTCCGGGCGGCGAATTCGCGGGAGCCGCGCCGGGCGTCGTACCCGATCACCAGCGGGCCGGTGCCGCCCTGGGCCGCGAGCCAGGCGACCAGCCCGGCGGCGGCCTGGGTGACCACTGCGAGGTTCATTCCGTTGGGGCCGGCGCGCAGCGGCCCGCGCAGCCCGGCGGTGCCGAAGGTCAGCGGCCCGGCGAACCGGTCGGCCAGCTCGGGTGCGCTGGCCGGGAGGCGATCGAGCACCGCCCGAAGCTCCGCCCGGTCGGCCGGGTCGGGGTCGTCGGCGAGCCAGCGCTCGGCCCGCTCGCGGAGTGTGTCGAGATCAGTGGTGTCCGCCGCCATGGCCTCTTGATAGCACGGCGGCGGATCACCACGGGCGTGCGCCCCGGCTCAGCCGGCGGTGGTGAGCTGGAACGACTTCAGCATCTCGTCGTAGATCGGCTTGCTCTCGGCGAAGCGGGCGTCGTTCGAGGTGAGGTAGAACGAGTAGATCCGCCCGTCGTGGGCGACGCCGTGCCATACCCCGTGCCGCATGCTGTCGCCCTCGCCACAGGTGTACTCGAACTCGACCGAAGGCTTGCCGGCGAGTTCCTTGGTCTCCCTCGAGACCTGGTTGTAAGGCTTGGCGCAGGAGGTCGACTTGCTGCGCAGACCGTTCTCGGCGACCTCCGCCCAGCGGGCCGAGGTGCCGCGCCACTCCTCGTTGAGGATGCGGACCCGGCGGCCACTGTCCTCCGGGTCTGTGTAGTCCACATAGACGGCGCCCTTGGGTGCGGCCTTCTTCCAGCCCTTCGGCACAAGCATCTGCACCCCGCGCCCCGAGTGCTCCTGCATCTCGACGCCGGGGCCCTCCTCGGCGGTGTTTGACGGTTCGGCGAGCGGGGCGGGGGGCGGGGTGTCGTCGCCGCCGGTGAGGGTCACGACGGTGAGCAGCAGGAGCAGCGCGAGGCCGCCGGCCGCGGCGAGCTGCACCTTGCGCGGCCAGCCCTGCACGGTGGCGACCAGGCGGGCACCGGTGGCCTTGGCCCGGTCGAGCGCGCTGTTGCCACCGCCACCGCCACCGCCACCGTCGGCGGGTGGCGGCGCGCCGTACTGGTGGCTGGGCGCGGCCGGCCACTGGCCGGCGCCGTAACCACTGAACTGCTGACCGCCACCGCCGAACTGCTGGCCGGCGCCGTAGCCGCTGAGCTGCTGGGTGGCATCCGGCTGCCCACCGCCGTAGCCGAACACCGCCGGCCCGACGCGCTGGGTGGCCTCCGGGCCGATCCGCTGGGTGCTCTCGGCCCCGAACCGCTGGGTGGCTTCGGCGCCACCGATGTGTTGGGTGGCCTCGGCCCCGCCGATGCGCTGGGTCGCCTCGGCCCCGCCGATGTGTTGCGTGGCCTCGGCCCCGCCGATGCGCTGGGTGGCCTCGGCCCCGCCGATGCGCTGGGTGGCTTCGGTGCCGCCGCCGTAGGTGCGACCGGTGGGCGGTGGGGACATCGCCGCGTTCTGCTGCACCGGTCGGGCCAGCGCGTCGGCGCTGGTGTCCTCCATGGCGCTGGCGCTGGCTGCGGTGGCCGCCGCGCCGGGACGCTCACCCCGGCGCAGCGCGGCGAGCCGGTCGGTAAGTGACTCGCCGGGCGCGAGCATCGCCCGGCCGCCGATCTGCCCGCTCGGCTCCGGCTTCCTCGCCGCCGGGGCGGTGACCGGTGCGGGCTGCGGCATCTGCATCACCGAGTACGGGTCGGTCATCGAGTTGACCGCCGCGGCGTTGCTGCTCAGCGGCCCGGCGAGCAGTTCGCGCAGCATGGCGCGGGCGGTGTGCACGTCGAGCCGGCGGGCCGGGTCCTTCTCCAGCAGGCCCATCAGCACCCGGGTCAGCGGGCCGCTGCGCTGCGGCGGGGCGGGCGGGTCCTCGACCACCGCGTGCATGGTCTCGATCGGGTCACCACGGTCGAACGGCGGACGACCCTCCACCGCCGTGTAGAGCGTCACGCCGAGCGAGAAGAGGTCGCTGGGCGGGCCGAACTCCTGCCCCATGGCCCGCTCGGGCGAGATGAAGTGCGGCGAGCCGAGCACCATGCCGGGCGTGGTGAGCTGCACGTCGGTGGGCATCCGGGCCACGCCGAAATCGGTGAGCACGCAGCGCCCGTCCGAGCAGATCAGCACGTTGGCGGGCTTGACGTCGCGGTGCAGCACGCCTATCGCGTGGGCCACCTCCAGCGCGCCGAGCAGGGCAATGCCGATCTTGGCGACCACCCGCTGGGTGACCGGCCCGTCCTCGATCACCATGTCGGCGAGGCTGCGGGCGTCGAGCAGCTCCATCACGATCCACGGTCGGCCGCCCTCGGTGACCACGTCGTAGACCTGCACCACGGCGGGATGGGCGATGGCGGCTGCGGCGCGGGCCTCGCGCAGGGTGCGTTCGTACATCGCGTCGCGGTCGCTGGGGGCCAGCCCCGGTGGGAGGACGACCTCCTTGACCGCCACGTCGCGGCGCAAGAGTGTGTCTGTGGCCCGCCAGACCGTGCCCATGCCACCGTTGCCCACCGTGGAACGCAACGAGTACCGGTCACCGATGACGGTGCCGGGTGTCGCGCGTCCGTTGGTGGGGATGCTGACTGGTCCGCCGCTCCACGTCGGGATCTGAGTCACAGAAAAGCCACCGGGGGAAGTCGAGGGGGCTGGGACACAACCTCCCTATCTTGCTGGTTCAGACGCCCGATGCGAAAGCCGGCGCGGGGGACGTTTCCGTTACTCCACGGTACGTACTCGGGCTCTCGCGTTCGGTCACGACTGTTCGATGCGTAGTGTGCGCTACCCCTCACCCGACTGTCGGGCCGCTCGGCCTACCATCCGTTGATGAGCGAACGGCGGTTGAGCGAGTCCGGCTTCCCGATCAAGGGCGTGTACGCGGCGGCCGACCTTCCCGGCGACCTGGACTCCCGGCTGGGCGCGCCGGGCGAGTTCCCGTACACCCGCGGGGTCTACCCGACCATGTACACCTCCCGTCCGTGGACCATGCGCCAGTATGCCGGTTTCGGCACCGCCACCGAGTCCAACGCGCGCTACCACCAGTTGTTGCGGGCCGGCACGATGGGCCTCTCGGTCGCCTTCGACCTGCCCACCCAGATGGGCTACGACTCCGACGACCCGATCGCGCACGGCGAGGTGGGCAAGGTCGGCGTCGCCATCGACTCCATCGAGGACATGCGGCTGCTCTTCGACGGCATCCCGCTGGACAAGGTCTCCACCTCGATGACGATCAACGCGCCCGGCTCGGTGCTGCTTCTGCTCTACCAGCTCGTCGCCGAGGAGAACGGGGTGCCCGGCTCGGCGCTGAACGGCACCATCCAGAACGACATCCTCAAGGAGTACATCGCCCGGGGGACGTACATCTTCCCGCCGAAGCCCTCGCTGCGGCTGGTCGCCGACACGTTCGGCTACTGCCGGGCCGAGGTGCCGAAGTGGAACACCATCTCCATCTCCGGCTACCACATGGCCGAGGCGGGTGCCTCGCCCGTGCAGGAGATCGCCTTCACGCTGGCCAACGGCGTCGAGTACGTCCGGGCCGCGATCGCCGCCGGGCTGGCCGTGGACGACTTCGCCCCCCGGCTGTCGTTCTTCTTCGTCGCCCGCACCACCCTGCTGGAGGAGGTGGCGAAGTTCCGGGCCGCCCGGCGGATCTGGGCCCGGCTGATGCGCGACGAGTTCGGGGCGAAGAATCCGAAGTCGATGATGCTGCGCTTCCACACCCAGACGGCGGGGGTGCAGCTGACCGCCCAGCAGCCCGAGGTGAACCTGGTCCGGGTGGCGGTGCAGGGGCTCGGCGCGGTCCTCGGCGGTACCCAGTCGCTGCACACCAACAGCTTCGACGAGGCGATCGCGCTGCCCACCGAGAAGGCGGCCCGGCTGGCGCTGCGTACCCAGCAGGTGCTGGCGTACGAGACGGACCTCACCGCCACCGTCGACCCGTTCGCCGGCTCGTACGTGGTGGAGGCGATGACCGCCGAGATCGAGGCGGCGGCCGACGCGCTGATGGCCCGGGTCTTCGAGCACGGTTCGGCGGTGGACGCCATCGAGGCGGGCTTCCAGAAGCGGGAGATCGAGCAGTCGGCGTACCGGGTGGCGCAGGAGATCGACTCGGGTGAGCGGGTGGTGGTCGGGCTGAACCGGTTCGCCGTCGACGCGGAGGAGCCGTACGAGCCGCTGCGGGTCGATCCGGCGATCGAGGCGGCACAGGCCGAGCGGCTGGCCAAGCTGCGCGCCGAGCGCGACGGCGACGCCGTGACGCGTGCCCTGGCCGAGCTGCGGGCGACCGCCTCGGGCACCGGCAACGTGCTCCACCCGATGAAGGCGGCGCTGCGCGAGCGGGCGACCGTGGGCGAGGTCTGCGGTGCGCTGCGCGAGGTGTGGGGCCAGTACCGGCCGACCGACCGCTTCTGACCCGGCCGGCCGGGCGCGCCAACGGCCCGGCTCGGCTCCTCCGCCGTGCCGGCGAGCGGTTCGGGCCGGCTCCTCTGCCGGCTCGCCGGGTGCGGAGCGTGTCGGACGCGCGCCCGCCGGGTACTCCCTCCCAGGTGATCTCCAGGACGCACAGGGTGTGCGGTCGGGGGATGCTCGAACGTGTGAACGTCCACGGGTCCCGGTCGCCCGGGGTGGTCGGGTAGTCGTCATACGGTCAGTTAATCCGTCTGACTAATGCGACAATTCGGAACGCCGGGGTCGGAATTCGAGAAGTTCCTGGCCGGCGGGACTCGATTACGCGTTGTAGGAGGTGGAGGGCGGGTGACGGCGTTTGACCGCGATCTACCTGCTGTCTCGTTCGCCTACGGGGGCTCCGAGCAGGGCATACGTGACGCTGTGCGGTCCGATCATCACCGGAACGAGGTTGCGCAGAGTTACCTTCGGGGGTCTACGCTATCTGCTGTCCCCGATGATCCATCCATTTCTAGTGATCGAGAATTCGACGTGACGAGTGCGTTGACGATGCCGACCGGCGACCAGCTGGCGCCGTCCTGGCCGGAGGCGCCGCCGACCGGTGCTGAGCCCCTGCCCTTCGAGCTGGACCACCTGCTCGCCCTCCGGGTACCGGGCCTGATCGCTACCCGCCGTCACATCCACTCGCATCCGGAGCTCTCCGGCGCGGAGTTCGAGACCGCCGCGCTTATCGCCCGGGAACTCGCCCTGGCCGGGCTCAACCCGCGGCTGCTGCCGAAGGGCAACGGCGTCATCTGCGACATCGACGGGCGCCCGGACGGCCCGGTGATCGCGCTGCGCGCCGACATCGACGCGCTGCCGCTCACCGACGTCAAGGACGTGCCCTACCGCTCCACCGTGGAGGGCGTCTGCCACGCCTGCGGCCACGACGTGCACACCACCATCCTGCTCGGCGTCGGCATGCTGCTGGCCCAGCTAGCGGACTCCGGCGAGCTGCCCGGCCGGGTCCGGCTGATCTTCCAGCCCGCCGAGGAGATCCTGCCCTGCGGCTCGCTGGAGGTGATCGAGGCCGGCGGCCTCGACGACGTGGTGCAGATCTTCGCCCTGCACTGCGACCCGAACCAGCCGGTCGGCAAGGTCGGCCTGCGGGTCGGGCCGATCACCGCCGCCGCCGACAACATCACCGTCCGGCTCACCGGGCCGGGCGGCCACACCGCCCGCCCGCACCTGACCGTCGACCTGGTCGACGCGCTCGGTCGGCTGATCACCGAGGTGCCGGCCCTGGTCAGCCGGCGGGTGCCGGCGAACAGCGGGCTGCTGCTGGTCTTCGGCCACGCCACCGCCGGCACCCAGTACAACGTCATCCCCTCCGAGGCGTCCGCCTCCGGCACGCTGCGGGTGATGGACCGGGACGCCTGGGAGTCGGCCCCGAAGATCGTCTCCCAGGTGGTCCGGGACGTCATCGCGCCGACCGGGGCCACGGTCGACCTGGAATACCTCCGCGGTCGCCCGCCGGTCAGCAACGACGCGCAGGCCATCAAGGTGCTGAGCGGCGCGACCCTCGCCGCGCTCGGCCCGGAAGCGGTCGTGGAGACCCCGCAGAGCATGGGTGGCGAGGACTTCTCCTGGTACCTGGAGTACGTCCCCGGCGCGCTGGCCCGGCTCGGGGTCGGCCGCTCCGGGCCGAACGTGGACCTGCACCGGGCGTCGTTCGACGTGGACGAACGGGCGATCCCGGTGGGCGTACGACTCATGGTGCAGACCGCGCTCCAGGCACTGGCGGCGCTGCGCTGACCTCCGACTGCGCCGGCGCACCGACAGGCGGTGGCGCGCTGACGCCCGGCGGTGGTGGCGTGCCCACCGGCGCGACCAGCGCCGGCTCCGGGGACCGGTTCCGGCGGCGTCGACGGTTCAGCCACCACACCGCCCCCAGCGGTACGCCGAACACCAGCAGCCACGGCAGCAGCGCACCGAGCACGGTGAGCAGGACGGTCATCGAGTTCAGGAAGACCTTCCAGCCGCCGCCGAGCCCGACCAGGAAGCCGATCCGGTTCTCTTCCTCCTCCTCGGCGGTGCTCGCGTCCCGCCCGACCAGGGTGACCGTGATCGTGGAGAGAGCCGTCAGGTCGCTAAGCCGCCGCTTCTTCGCCTCCAACGAGGCCAGGTCGGCCTCGCGGCGGGCGAGTTCGTTCTCCAGGTTGATCAGGTCACCTATCGACTTGGCCTGCGACAGCAGCCGCCGCGCGTTCTCCACCCGGGCCCGCTGGGTGGCGATCCGCGCGTCGAGGTCGACGGTCTCCTCGGTGACATCCTGGGTGCCGATTTCCCGACGCTCCTGGCGGCCCAGGCCGGCCAGTTCCTCCACCACCGCGTAGAAGCGGTCCGCGGGCACCCGCAGCTGCAACTCGGCCACCGCGTCGGCGTCGGCGCTGTGCCGCTGGTCGCCGCCGACGAAACCGCCGGCCCGGGTGGCGGCGGCAACCGCCGACCGCGCGGCCGCCTCCACATCGTCCACCTTCACCCGTAGCGATCCGGTGTAGATGATGGAACGTTGGTCGATCCGGGTGTCCGTGGCCGCGCCGCCGCCGGCCTGCTTCTCCGCCGTGCCGGTGTCGCCTCCCTCGTGCGCCGGCCCGGCGGCCGCTCCCGCATCGGACGTTGCCGTGTCGTCGTTGCCACTGCCGCTGCTGCAACCCGCCAGCAGCAACAGGGCGACGGCCGCCGCCACCACAGCGGTCGGCGACCGGCGGATTCCTCGCACGCTCATCCCCGTTCCCCTTTCACGTTTCCCCGGTCGGGTGTTAGCTCGGACGCCCCGCGCCACCCGACGGGTTCCGGCAGACTGCGCTCAGGACGTCACGATTCGATATGGGAGGCATCACGATGCGGCTCACCAAGTACGCCCACTCGTGCCTGCGGGTCGAGCACGACGGGGGAGTGCTGGTCGTCGATCCCGGAATGTTCAGCGAACCTTCGGTGGCGCTGGACGGGGCCGACGCGGTGCTGATCACCCACGAGCACCCCGACCACGTCGACGTCGAGGCGGTCAACCGGCAGTTGGACCGCCGTCCGTTCGTCATCCACGCGCCGGCCGCGCTGGCCGACACTCTCGGCGACGCGGCCGAGGCGCTGCGCCCGGTCGTACCGGGGGAGTCGTTCACCGCCGCCGGGGTCCCGGTCCGCGCCTACGGCGGCCGGCACGCGGTGATCCACCCCGACATCCCGGTGGTGGAGAACCTCGGCTACCTGATCGACGACGTCGTCTACCACCCCGGCGATGCCCTCTTCGTCCCGGACGACGTCCAGGTCGACACCCTCTTCGCGCCGATCCACGCGCCCTGGTCGAAGTTCTCCGAGGTGGTCGACTTCATCCGGGCGGTCGCTCCGCGTCGGGTCTTCGCCCTGCACGACGCGTTGCTCAACGCCAACGGGTACGCGGTGCTCGACCGGCAGTACACCGCCCTCTCCGGCAGCGAGTACCAACGGCTGGAGCCGGGCACCCGGATCGACGGCTGAACCCATGGTCGGCCCCCCGCGCGACGTCGTCGAGCGGCTCTACCGGACGCCGCCGGACCAGTTCGTCAGCGCCCGGGACGCCGCTGCCGGGCAGGCGCGCCGCGACGGCGACCCGAAATCCGCTCGGGAGATCGCCCGCCTGCGCCGGCCGACGGTGGCTGCCTGGCTGGTCAACCTGCTCGCCATCGAACGTCCCGAGCTGGTGGCCGACCTGGTGCAGCTGGCCGACGCCCTGCGGGACGCGCAACGCGAGCTGCGCGGCCCGAGGCTGCGGGAGCTGTCGGCGCAGCGGCGGGCCGCGGTGGGCGCGCTGGTTGCCGAGGTACGCCGGCTCGCCGCCGCAGTGCCGGGGGCACCCTCAGCCGGAAAGCTGCCGTTGGCCGAGGTCGAGTCGACCCTGAACGCCGCACTCGCCGACGCCGGTGTGGCCGAACAGGTGCGTTCCGGCCGGCTGTTGCGGTCGGTGCACTACGCCGGGTTCGGCGAGGTGCCCCGGCCGCAACTGCGCCTGGTGACCGGGGGCGAGGAACCGCCGGCCGCCCCGCCGGCCCGGGAACGTGGGCCGGATCGGGGTGCGTTGCGGGCCGAGCAGGCGCGGCGGGCCGCGCGGGCGGAGTTGACCCGCCGCCGTACGGCGCTGGAGAAGGAGCTGGCGCGGGCGCGTACCGATCAGGAACGGGCCGAGGCGGAGCTGGCCGGCGCGGTGGCGACCGAGCGGGACGGTGCCGCCGCCCTGGACGCGGTCGAGACGGAGCTGGCCGAGCTGGAGCGCCGGCGAGCCGTGGCCGAGCAGGAACTGAGCCGCGCCCGGTTGGCCCGCCGCGCCGCCGAACGGGCCGCCAGCGGCGCCCGGCGCCGTACCGGTGAGGTCGAGGCCGCCATGGAGGCGTTGGCGGCCGAGGAGGGGGATGCCGGCGGCGGCGATGAGGCGGCAGACTGATTTCTCGTGGACGGACCTACGGCCGGATCCCTCATGGACGGACCTTCGGGCGGAGCCCGCGTGCCCATGCCCTCGGGCAGAGCCGGATGACCCCGGAGCAGGTGGCCGCGGCGAGCAAACCGGCGGTGCTGGTGCTCGGGGAGGCCTACAACCGGTGTCCCACCACCCTGCGCCGGGCCCGGCTGCTCGGCATTTCGGGCTGGGCGTTCTACATCACCGGTCGGGCCGGCGCGCTTGGCGACGTCCGGGCCGAGACGGCGGCCGCCGCGCTCGGCTTCATCGCCCCCGACGCGGTGGCTGACGGCTGGGACGCCGCCGCCCGCACGGTACGGCCATCCGAGGTGGCCGCCGCCAGCCTGGCCGAGTGTTGCCGCTGGGGCGAGGAGCACCTGGCCACCCTGCCGGGCGTCGACCGGCTGGCCACGCTTGTCGAACGGGCGGTCGCCGCCGCCGACGCCAGCGGGATGCCGCTCTTCGCGGCGTGGCGGGCCATGCCGTCGCTCGCGCAGCACACCGGTGCCCGGGCCGCCGCCGGGCTGCGCCTGCTCCGGGAGCATTTCACCGGCGCTCACCTGCTCGCGGTACGGGCCAGCGGGATGAGTCCGCTGGAGGCGGTGCTGGCCGGCCCGGAGGGCGAGAGCGGTGCGGTCGCCTGCGGCTGGCCGCCGCCCTACCCTCAGGTCGGCCCGCTGGTGCGGCGGCGGCTCTGGGCCGAGGCGGTGACCGACCGGCTCGCCGCGCCCGCGTTCGCGGCACTCGGCCCCGACGACGGTGCCGAGCTGGTGGAGCTGCTGGCCGGGATGCGGGCGCACACCCAGGGCTGACGAACCGCCGAGACCGGGACGAATCACCCGGGCTCCGGGGTCGGCGCCCGGCCCGCAGGCGGCCGGTAGCAGACTGGGGGCGTGCGAAACGCGCTACGCCGACGCGGTGCCGGTGGGGCGGGACCGCAGCTCGAGGACATAGTCGTCCGGCGCGCCCGCCTTCTCGGCGGCGTTCGCGATCTCCGACAGGTACCACGAGGTGGGCAGGCCACCCTCGTAGCCGTCGAAGACGTAGACCCAGGCCGTCACGTCGCCGTCAAGCGTCGACACGCGGACGGTCAGCTTCCGGTACGTGCCGGAGGTGACGCCCTCGATCTCGTCGAGCTGGGCCGCGTCGTACGGGTGGATGTCGTAGAGCGCGACGAACACCCGGTCACCGGGCGACTCGACCACGGTGCTGACCGCGCCCTCCCAGCCGATGACGTCCTCACCGGCGAAGGTGAGCCGCCAGCCCTCCAGCCAGCCGATGCCCACCATGGGCGAGTGCGGGCAGTATGCCCGCATCCGAGCGGGGTCCAGGTTCGAGCCGTAGGCGGCGTAATGACGCACGGCGATGACGATAGCCCGGCGGACGGGCGGGGGAGAATACGGGCGGTGCGTGTCGCCCGTGTCGGGACGAAGAAAGTCACAGTGAGCATGGACGAGGGGCGGGCGTGGTGAGCCGGATCGTGATCATCGGCGGGGGACCGGCGGGCTACGAGGCGGCGCTTGTCGCCGCCCAGTTGGACGCCGACGTCACAGTGGTCGAGGCGGACGGCGCGGGCGGTGCCTGCGTGCTCTCCGACTGCGTACCGTCGAAGACCTTCATCGCCAGCTCCGAGGTGGTCACCGGCTACCGCGACACCGAGGTGTTCGGGGTGGACTCCGACGGCCTGGAAGCGGTCACCGTCGACGCCCGGGCGGTCCACGAGCGGGTCAAGCGCCTCGCCCTGGCCCAGTCCGCGGACATCCACGCCAAGCTGGTCAAGGCCGGGGTCACCTTCGTCGCCGGTCGGGCCCGGCTGGGCGAGGACACGCTCGGCCACACCCACCGCGTGATCGTCACGCCGAACGGCGAGGAGGCCGCGTACGCGATCGACGCCGCGACGGTGCTGATCGCCACCGGTGCCACGCCCCGCCAACTGCCCAGCGCGCTGCCCGACGGCGAGCGCATCCTGACCTGGCGGCAGGTCTACGACCTGCCCGAGCTGCCGGAACACCTGATCGTGGTCGGTTCCGGCGTGACCGGCGCCGAGTTCGCCAGCGCGTACCTGGCGATGGGGATCGAGGTGACCCTGGTCTCCAGCCGGGACCGGGTGATGCCGCACGAGGACGCCGACGCCGCGCAGGCGATCGAGCGGGTGTTCCGCTCCCGGGGCATGAGCATCCTGAACAACTCCCGCGCCGAGGGCGTCCGCCGGACCGCCGACGGCGTCGAGGTCGAGCTGAGCGACGGTCGCAAGGTGTACGGCTCGCACGCGCTGATCGCGGTCGGCTCGATTCCGAACACCGCCGAACTGGGACTCGCCGAGTACGGCGTCGAGCTGGCCCGGGGCGGATACGTCACGGTGGACCGGGTCTCCCGCACCAACGTGCCCGGCATCTACGCGGCCGGTGACTGCACCGGCGTACTGCCGCTGGCCAGCGTCGCCGCCATGCAGGGCCGGATCGCCATGTGGCACGCGCTGGGCGAGGCGGTACGACCGCTGCGGCTGCGTACGGTCGCGGCGAACGTCTTCACCGACCCGGAGCTGGCCACCGTGGGCGTCTCCCAGGACGAGGTGGACGCCGGCAAGGTCCCGGCCCGGCAGGTGATGCTGCCGCTGGCCGGCAACGCCCGGGCGAAGATGGACGAGATCGCCGACGGGTTCGTCAAGCTCTTCTGCCGCCCGGCCAGCGGCCAGGTGATCGGCGGTGTCGTCGTCGCGCCGAAGGCCAGCGAGCTGATCCTCCCGATCACCCTGGCGGTGGAGAACAACCTCACCGTGAACGAACTGGCGCAGACCATCACCATCTACCCAAGTCTCTCCGGCTCGGTCACCGAGGCCGCCCGCCAACTGATGCTCCACGAACTCGAATAACCCACCCCCCACCCCCTCTCCTCGCCCACCCCACCCCACCCCACCCCACCCCACCCCACCCCACCCCCTCTCCTCGCCGATCATGCAGTTGTAGTCGCTGATTTGTGCCGATTCGCGGCTTCTGCGGGGACCAAGACTGCATGATCGCGGGGAGCGGCGCGGGTGGCGAGGGTGGCGAGGGTGGCGAGGAGGGTCAGGAGGGTTACCTCGGTGAGGATCAGGGCGCGTTCGATGAGGCCGTAGAGGGCGCGGTCGCCGGGATAGGCGGACCAGACCATCGCCACGGCCAGCAGCAGGCTTGCCAGGGTCAGGGCGCGCAGCCAGCGGCGGGCGCGGGCGTCGACCGGCAGCCGGGTGGCGAGCAGCCAGCCGGCGACCGGCAGGGCGAGGAAGGCGACCACCGAGGCGTACCGGTGCACGTAGGCCGCGGTGCCCATGTCGGTGCCGGGCGGGTTGGTCGGCACCAGCCCCGACACCAGCAGACCGCCCGCCCAGACCGCCAGCAGCCACTCGGCCACCCGACCACGGTGACCGACCATGGACGCAGGCGTACCGGAGCCGGGGTGGCCGAGCCGGCCCAGGGCCGGGACGAGCACGGCGGAGGCGGCGCCGAGCAGCAGCATGGCCACGTGGATGATCCCGCCGGAGTCGGAGACGGCGTAGTCGCTGACCGTCAGGCTCACCGGGTCCAGGTCGCTGACGCCGGCGTGACCGATGACGGCGAGCACCGCCGCGAGGGCGATTCCGCCGAGGGCCAGTACGCCGCTGTTGCGGATTCCAGGCATGCCTCAGCCTGTCGCTGGTACGCCCGCAAACGGATCCGGGACGAGCACCGAAATCCGACCCGGGGAGCACCCCGACGAGCCCTCCGGCGTTTCCCCCGACTAGCGGACTTTTTCTCGGCACCGGAGACATCGAGGTCGACGCGGTGTCCAGGGTCACCGCCGACCGCCCCCGCTCGGCCGTGACCAGGGACACCTCGGCGGGCGGCGCAGCCACGTGTCCGGGGACCGGCCGCTCGACCATGGCATATCGAAAGGGGTTGACCGCGAGGCACGGTCGCCGAAATCTCGTTTGGCGGCGTACCGTTGTCGGCGCGCGGCCCGGCGAGCGTCGGGTCCCCCGTTCCTGACGCCCGGGCCGCCGCCGGGCCGCTGGCAGGTCCCGTGCCAGCGGCCCGGCCCTCGACGCGAGCCGGGCACCCGACGGCGCAACCGGGCACCCGATGACGCGAGGAGGGCGCCCGGCAACGGCGGGATCAGCCGGTGGCGGAGGCCGCCGGGACGGTCGCCGGACCATCGCCGTCCCCGACCGCCTGGCGAAACTGGGACTGGTAGAGCCGGTGATAGGGGCCCTTCGCGGCGAGTAGCTGCTCGTGGGTGCCCTGCTCGACGATGCGGCCATGCTCCATCATCAGGATCAGGTCGGCGTCGCGGATGGTGGAGAGCCGGTGCGCGATGACGAAACTGGTCCGTTCCGAGCGCAGCGCCGCCATCGCCCGCTGGAGCAGCACCTCGGTACGGGTGTCCACCGAGCTGGTCGCCTCGTCGAGAATCAGCAGCGCGGGTTCGGCGAGGAACGCCCGGGCGATTGTGATGAGCTGCTTCTCGCCGGCGCTGACGTTGCTGCCCTCCTCGTCGATCACCGTGTCGTAGCCGTCGGGCAGGCTGCGGACGAACCGGTCCACGAAGGTGGCCTGGGCGGCGGCGAGGATCTCCTCCTCCGTCGCGTCGGGGCGGCCGTAGGCGATGTTCTCCCGGATGGTGCCACCGAACAGCCAGGTGTCCTGGAGCACCATGCCGATCCGGCCGCGTAGCTCGTCGCGGCGTAGCGCGGTGATGTCCACCCCGTCGAGCGTGATCCGGCCGGCATCCAGCTCGTAGAAGCGCATGATCAGGTTGACCAGGGTGGTCTTGCCGGCACCGGTCGGCCCGACGATGGCCACCGTGTGTCCCGGCTCGGCCACCAGGGACAGCTCCTCGATCAGCGGCTTGTCCGGGGCGTACCGAAACGAGACGCGTTCGAACTCGACCCGGCCGTGCGGTTCGGTGACGCGTACCGGGGTGGCCGGGTCGGGTTGCTGCTCGTCGGCGTCCAGCACCGCGAACACCCGCTCCGCCGAGGCCACCCCGGACTGGAGCAGGTTTGCCATCGAGGCGACCTGGGTGAGCGGCTGGGTGAACTGCCTGGAGTACTGGATGAACGCCTGCACGTCGCCGAGACTCATCGCGCCGGAGGCGACCCGGAGCCCGCCGACCACCGCGATCGCCACGTAGCTGAGGTTCCCGATGAAGAGCATCGCCGGCATGATGATCCCGGAGATGAACTGCGCGCCGAAGCTGGCCTGGAACAGCTGCTCGTTCTTGGCGTGGAAGGCCTCCTCCACCTCGCGCCGCCGACCGAAGGCCCTGATCAGATCGTGGCCGGTGAACGCCTCCTCGATCTGCGCGTTCAGCTCCCCGGTGTGGGTCCACTGGGCGATGAACTTCCGCTGCGACCGCTTGGCGATCTGCCCGGTAACCACGACCGACAGCGGCACCGCGACCAATGCGACCACGGCGAGCAGCGGCGAGATCCAGAACATCATGCCGAGTACGCCGACGACGGTCAGCAGCGAGGTGAGCAACTGGCTAAGCGTCTGCTGGAGGCTCTGCGAGATGTTGTCGATGTCGTTGGTGACCCGGCTGAGCAGCTCACCGCGCGGCTGCCTGTCGAAGTAGGGCAGCGGCAGCCGGTTGAGCTTCTCCTCCACCTCGGCCCGCAGCTGGAACACGGTCCGTTGGACCACCCCGGTGAGCAGCCAGCCCTGCCACCACATCAGCAGGCTGGCGGCCAGGTAGAGGCCAAGCGCCAGCAGCAGCACCCGACCCAGGGTCGGGAAGTCGATCCCGGCACCGGGTACCACGTCCATCCGGGCGAGCATGTCGGCGAAGTTGTCGTTGCCGGCCGCCCGGGCCGCCGCGACGGCCTCGTCGGCGCTGCTGCCCGGCGGAAGCTGCTGGCCGATCACCCCGGTGAAGATCAGGTCGGTGGCGTACCCGAGGACCTTGGGTCCGATCACGGTGAGCCCGACGCTCACCACCGCGAGCGCGATGACCGCAGCCACGTGCAGGCGTTGCGGACGCAGCCGGCCCAGCAGCCGGCGGGCGGTCGGCCCGAAGTTCAGGGACCGTTCCGCAGGCATCCCCGCGCCCATCCACGGTGGCCCACCGCGCTGGCCGCCGGGCGGCAGCCGTTTCGGCGTACGCCCCTCCGCAGCCGACCGCTGTCCCGGCACCCGGTTTTTCTCGGTCATGCCGGCACCTCCGTGGTCTGCTGCGACGCCACGATTTCCGCGTAGGTCGGACAGGTGGTCAGCAGCTCCTCGTGCCGGCCCATCCCGACCACGCCGCCGTTCTCCAGCACGATGATCTGGTCGGCACCGACGATTGTGGAGACCCGCTGGGCGACGATCACCACCGCGGCGGTGGCGGTGACCGGCCGCAGGGCCGACCGCAGCCGTGCGTCGGTGCCGAGGTCGAGCGCGGAGAACGAGTCGTCGAACAGGTAGATCTCCGGCCGGCGGACCAGGGCTCGGGCGATCGCCAGCCGCTGCCGCTGGCCGCCGGAGACGTTCGTGCCGCCCTGGGTGACGGGTGTCTCCAGCCCCTCGGACATCGCCTCGACGAAGTCCCGGGCCTGGGCGATCTCCAACGCCGCCCACAGCTCCTCGTCGGTGGCGTCCGGATTGCCGTAGCGCAGGTTGCTCGCCACCGTGCCGGTGAACAGGTACGGCCGCTGCGGCACCAGCCCGATCCGGCGCCACAGCTCGTCAGGTGCGAGTTCCCGCACGTCGACACCGTCGACGAGCACCTGGCCGGCGGTGACGTCGACCAGCCGGGGAATCAGGGTGAGCAGGGTCGTCTTGCCCGCGCCGGTGCTGCCGACGATCGCCGTGGTGGTGCCCGGGGTGACCCGGAACGAGACGTCCCGGAGCACCGGTTCGGCGGCCCCCGGGTACTGGAACCGCACGTGCCGCAGCTCCAACTCGGCCCGGGTCGGCACCTCGGTGACCGGGGCGAGGGCGGGCGCCACCGAGGATTCGGTGTCGAGCACCTCCACGATCCGCTCGGCGCAGACCGTCGCACGCGGCACCATCATGAGCATAAAAGTCGCCATCATCACGGCCATCAGGATCTGCATCAGGTATTGCAGGAAGGCGGTGAGCGCGCCGACCTGGATCGCTCCGGCGTCCACCCGTTCCGCGCCGAACCAGAGCACCGCCACGCTCGAGACGTTGAGCACCAGCATCACCACTGGAAAGATCAACGCCATCAGCCGGCCGGTACGCAGGGCGGTCGCGGTCAGGTCGGTGTTCGCGGCGGCGAAGCGGCGCACCTCGTACGGCTCCCGGACGAACGCCCGGACCACCCGGATCCCGGTGATCTGCTCCCGTAGCACCCGGTTGATGGCGTCGATGCGGGTCTGCATGAGCCGGAAGCCGGGCACCATCCGTCGGATGATCAGGCCCAGCGCGACCGCCAGCAACGGCACGCTCACCAGCATCAGCCAGGAGAGACCGACGTCCTCCCGGAGCGCCATCACCACGCCACCGACGCTCATGATCGGCGCGGTGACCAGCATGGTGCAGCTCATCAACACGAGCATCTGCACCTGTTGTACGTCATTGGTGTTCCGGGTGATCAGGGACGGGGCACCGAAGCGGGCGACCTCCCGGGCCGAGAAGGCGTTGACATGCCCGAAGACCGCGGCCCGTACGTCCCGGCCGAAGCCCATGGCGATCCGGGCGCCGAGGTAGACCGCCGCGACGGCGCAGACGATCTGCACCACGCTCACCGCGAGCATCCACCCGCCGGTCCGGATGATGTAGTCGGTGTCGCCCAGGGCGACGCCGAGGTCGATGATGTCGGCGTTGAGGCTGGGCAGGTAGAGCGAGGCCATGGTGCCGACGAACTGGAGCAGCACCACGGCCGCCAGCAGCCGGTGGTACGGCCGCAGGTGGCCGCGGAGCAAGGTGATCAACACTTCGGGCCTCCCGCCGGCCCGCCGGCCGCCTCGTCGCTGCCGATGACCTCCAGCAGAAACTGCCGGATGACGGCCGCCTTCGCCGGGTCGGCGTCGACCGAGGTGAGCGGCCGACCGGATCGGATGGCGGTGGTGAGGGTGTCCACCCGGTCCCGCCCGGCCGTGGTCAGTGTCAGTTTGACGCTGCGACGGTCGGTGCCATCGCGCTGCCGCTGCACCAGGCCCTCGCGTTCGAGGGTGTCGACGATGCCGGTGAGCGTGGCGGGCCGGACGAAGCACAACTCGGCCACCGCCCGGTGCGGCAGCTCGCCGTGTTCGGCGAGGGCCAGCAGGGTGACCATCCCGGCCTGGGTCAGGCCGTGCTCCTCGGCCAGGTAGCGGTTCCACCGCTGGCTCACCAGGTGGCCGGCGACCACCAGGAGCCGGCCCAGCGGCACGTCCGCCAGCTGCATCAGACTCATGCGCCGAACATTAGCCAGCTGATAGTCAGGCACCAAACGAATTATCCGGACGGGTGGTGGTCCGTCAGTGGCCGACCACCACCGCGACGGCCGCGGCGAGAAACAGGACTTGGAGTGCGGTTCGCCGGCCGAGCGGGGTCGCCGGACGTCCGCCCAGGGTGAGCCCGCGGCGCGCGGCGGATGCGTTCGCCGGGAACATCGTCAGGATCAGCAGGGCCAGTCCGGCGGCGGCCCACCGGGCGGTGGCCGGTGCCAGCAGAGTCGCCGCTCCGGCCAGTTCCAGCACGCCGGTCACCGTGACGAGCAGGTCCGGCCGGGGGAGTCTGGGCGGCACCATCGCGATCAGGTCCTGCCGCCGGCCCAAGCCGAAATGGGCCAGCCCGGTGAGGATGAACATCGCGGCCAGCCCGACGCGCAGGGCGGGGTGCCAGCCGTCGAGTGCGGAGACCCCGGCGAGGCCAGCCAGCCGAGCCGCCGCGGTGGTGACCAGCAGGGCGATCAAGGGCGCCATGGAGTACCTCCCGGATGCAATCTTGTCGCCGTCAAGATTGCATCCGCCGGGACTATCTTGTCAACGACAAGATATGCTCTCGGCATGACCGGCACCCGTGGCTACCATCACGGCGACCTGCGTCGGACGCTGCTCGCGACGGCCGTCGAGGCGATCGAGGAAGCCGGGCCGACCGCCCTGAGCCTGCGCGACCTGGCCCGGCGCGCCGGCGTCTCCCATGCCGCCCCGGCCCACCACTTCGGCGACCGGGCCGGCCTGTTCACCGCGCTCGCCGGGCAGGGCTTCGACCTGCTCGCCGAGGTGCTTGCCGCCGCCGGCACCGACCTGCTGGACCTCGGGGTCGGGTACGTCACCTTCGCCGTTCGGCACCGCGCGCACTTCGAGGTGATGTTCCACCCCGACCTCTACCGGGCCGACGACCCGGAGGTGCGGGCCGCCCGGGACCGGGCCGGCCGAGCCCTGCACGAGGGGATCGGTGCCCGAGCAGGCGAAACCGACTCCCGGCAGGCCGACGCGATGGCCGCCTGGTCGATCGTGCACGGGTTCGCGACCCTCTGGCTGGCCGGCGCCTTTCCCACCGGCCTCGGTGACGACCCGGCAGCGGCCGCCCGGACCGTGATCCGGCGGCTCTACGCCCCGCCCGCCGGCAGGTGACCGAACCAGCCTCGGTGTGACGCGGCCAGCGTCACCAGCTGGTCGGCAGGGGCATCCCCTCGGTGTAGCCGGCGGTGCTCTGCACACCGACCAGCACCCGCTCGTGGAACTCGGGCAGGCTGCGCGCCCCGGCATAGGTGAACGCGCTGCGTACGCCGGAGATGATCTCGTCGATCAGGTCCTCCACGCCGGGGCGGGTCGGGTCCAGGTACATCCGGGCCGACGAGATGCCCTCCTCGAAGATTGCCTTCCGGGCCCGGTCGTACGGGCTGTCCTCGGCGGTCCGCGCGCTTACCGCCCGCGCCGAGGCCATCCCGAAGCTCTCCTTGTAACGCCGGCCCTCCTCGTCGGTGTAGAGGTCACCGGGCGACTCGTAGGTGCCGGCGAACCAGGAACCGATCATCACGTTCGACGCCCCGGCGGCCAGCGCCAGCGCCACGTCGCGGGGGTGCCGCACCCCACCGTCGGCCCAGACGTGGCGGCCCAGCCGCCGGGCCGCCGCCGAGCAGTCGAGCACCGCCGAGAACTGCGGCCGGCCCACGCCGGTCATCATCCGGGTGGTGCACATCGCGCCCGGACCGACGCCCACCTTGATGATGTCCGCGCCCGCCTCGACCAGGTCGCGTACGCCGTCGGCGGTGACCACGTTGCCGGCCGCCACCGGGACGCCCGGGTCGAGCCCGCGCACGGTCCGCAGCGCCGAGATCATCCGTTCCTGATGGCCGTGCGCGGTGTCCACGACCAGGGTGTCCACCCCGGCCTCCAGCAGCGCCGCCGCCTTGCCCGCCACGTCACCGTTGATGCCCACCGCCGCCGCGATCCGGAGCCGGCCCTGGCCGTCCACCGCGGGCCGGTAGAGCGTCGCGCGCAGGGCGCCCTGCCGGGTGAGTACGCCGACCAGCCGGCCCTCGGCGTCCACCACCGGGGCCAGCCGCCGCCGGCCCGCCGAGAGCCGGTCGAAGCCGGTACGCGGGTCCGCGTCCGCCGGCACGGTGTGCAGGTCGGCGGACATCACGTCGCGCAGTTGGGCGAAGCGGTCCACCCCGACCGTGTCGGCCTCGGTCACCACGCCCATCGGGCGGCCGGCGTCGTCGACCACGATCACCGCACCGTACGCCCGCTTGGGCAGCAGGTGGATCGCGTCGCCGACGGTGTCGGTGGGGCCGAGCGCGATGGCGGTGTCGTGCATCAGGTGCCGCTGCTTGACCCAGGCGACGACCTCGGCCACCACCTCGATCGGGATGTCCTGGGGTATGACGGCGATCCCGCCGCGCCGGGCCACGGTCTCCGCCATCCGCCGTCCGGCGACCGCCGTCATGTTCGCCACCACCAGCGGGATCGTGGTGCCCGTGCCGTCGCCGGTGGCGAGGTCGACATCCAGTCGCGAGCCCACCTCGGAACGGGCCGGGGCCATGAAGACGTCGTTGTAGGTCAGGTCGTACGCCGGAGTGGCGCCATTGAGGAACCGCACCCGGCCATCATTCCTGCCGTTGGTCCCCGGCGCTTGCCGTGGTAAGCGAAAACACCCGCTCAGCCCAGCAGCAGGGCGGTCGCCACCGCCACCATGACCACCACGATCACGCCGTCGAGGACCCGCCAGACCCGGGCCTGGGCGAGCAGCGGGGCGAGCCGGTACGCACCGGCACCCAGCACGGTGAACCAGACCACGCTGGCCGCCGCCGCGCCGAGCCCGAACACCCAGCGGTGCTGGTGCTGCTGGGCGAGGCTGCCGAGGAGCAGCACGGTGTCCAGGTACACGTGCGGGTTGAGGTAGGTGAAGGCGAGACAGGCCGCCAGCGTCGCGCCGAGCCGGGCCGGTGGCCGGTCGGCGGGGGTCAGCGTGCCGGGACGAAGTGCGCGGCGGGCAGCCAGTGCCGCGTACCCGAGCAGGAACGCCGCGCCGCCCCAGCGGATCGCGGTGAGCAGGTCTGGGCGCCCGGCCACCGCCGAACCCACCCCGGCGATACCGAGGCCGATCAGCAGCGCGTCCGAGACCGCGCAGGTCAGCACGACAGGTACCAGGTGTTCCCGGCGCAAGCCCTGGCGGAGCACGAAGGCGTTCTGCGCCCCGATGGCGACGATCAGGGCGATGGAGAGCGAGAAGCCGGCAATGGCTGAGGTGAGCACGCCGTCGACGGTAAGAGCAGCGGCTCATGCTGGTCCAGCTGAAGTTTCTTCATCTGGTTAAGCTCACCTTCATGAACGGCCTGGATTCCGTCCAGCTCCGTACGCTCGTGACGGTCGTCACCGAGGGCAGCTTCGAGGCGGCCGCGCGGCTGCTGCACGTCACCCCCTCGGCGGTCAGCCAGCGGATCAAGGCGCTGGAGGAGAGCGTCGGGCAGGTGCTCGTCCGGCGGCAGCGGCCCTGCGACGTCACCGAGGCAGGCCGCCCGCTGCTCCGCCTCGCCGGTCAGCTGGCCCTGCTCGAACGGGAGGCACTGGCCGAGGCGCGCGGAGCGCTGGGCGGCGAGCCCGGTCGTACCCGCATCGCCCTCGTGGTCAACGCCGACTCGCTCGCGACCTGGTTCCCCGCGGTGCTGGCCCGGCTGTCGGCCGAGCCTGGACTCTCCTTCGACATCCGCCAGGACGACCAGGACCACAGCACGGACCTGCTGCGCGCCGGCACGGTGATGGCCGCGGTGACCGCGGAACGCGACCCGGTGCAGGGCGGCCGGGTCCGCCCACTCGGCGCGATGCGTTACCGGGCACTGGCCGCGCCACCGGTGGTGGAGCGGTACTTCACCGACGGGCTCACCCCGGCGGCACTCGCCGCCGCGCCGGCGGTCGTCTTCGACCGCAAGGACCGCCTGCAACACCGCTTCCTGCGTACGGTGACCGGCCGCGACCTCGATCCGCCCGGGCACTACGTGCCGTCGGTGCCCGCGTTCAGCGCGGCGATCCGGCTCGGCCTCGGTTGGGGGCTGGTGCCGGAGCAGATCGCCGAGGACGATGTGGCCGCCGGCCGCTGCGTGGACATCGCACCCGGCCGGGTGGTCGACGTGCCGCTCTACTGGCAGCACTGGCACCTCGACTCGCGGACGCTCACCGTGCTCACCACCACCGTCTGCGCCGTCGCCGCCGAGGCCCTTCGCCCCGTCGCCACCTAGGCGTGGTTACCGGATGCTGCAGATGACGGCACCGGCCGTGATCACCGCACCCACCTCGGCCGAGAGGTCGCCGACCGTACCCGCCCTGTGGGCGTGCAGGGGCTGCTCCATCTTCATTGCCTCCAGCACCACGATCAGATCACCCTCGGCGACGGTGTCCCCGTCGGCGACCGCGATCTTGACGATCGTGCCCTGCATCGGGGAGGTCAACGAGTCGCCACCGGCCGCTGCGGTGGCGGTGGACCCCCCGCCCCGACGGGTGGGCCGCTTCGCGGCGGGGGCGGCGGCGACGGCACCCGCGCCGAGCCCGGCGGGCAGGCTGACCTCCAGCCGCTTACCGCCGACCTCGACCACCACGGTCTCCCGCTCGGCCGGGCCGGTGGTACCGCCCGCGACGGCCGTGAACGGCGGCACGGTGTTGTCGAACTCGGTCTCGATCCAGCGGGTGTGCACGGCGAACGGATCGGCGGTGAAGGCGGGATCACGGACCACCAGGCGGTGGAACGGCAGCGCGGTGGCCATCCCCTCGACCACCATCTCGTCCAACGCTCGGCGGGCCCGCTCCAGCGCCTCGGTGCGGGTCTCCCCGGTGACGATCACCTTGGCCAGCAGGGAGTCGAAGTTGCCGCCGATCACGTCGCCGGCCGAGATCCCGGTGTCCACCCGTACGCCGGGACCGGTGGGCAACCGCAGCGCGGTGACCGTGCCGGGGGCGGGCAGGAAGTTGCGACCCGGGTCCTCGCCGTTGATCCGGAACTCGATGGAATGCCCGCGCGGCTCCGGGTCCTCGACGAACCGCAGCTTCTCACCGTCGGCGATGCGGAACTGCTCGCGTACCAGGTCGATGCCGGCGGTCTCCTCGGTGACCGGGTGTTCCACCTGGAGCCGCGTGTTGACCTCCAGGAAGGAGATGGTCCCGTCGACGCCGACCAGGTACTCCACCGTGCCGGCACCGTGGTAGCCGGCCTCCCGGCAGATCGCCTTGGCGCTGTCGTGGATCTGGGCCCGCTGTGCTGCGCTGAGGAACGGCGCGGGCGCCTCCTCGACCAGCTTCTGGTGCCGGCGCTGCAACGAGCAGTCCCGGGTGCCCACCACGATCACGTTGCCGTGCCGGTCGGCCAGGACCTGCGCCTCGACGTGACGCGGCCGGTCGAGGTACCGCTCGACGAAGCACTCACCCCGGCCGAACGCGGCAACCGCCTCCCGGGTGGCCGACTCGAACAGCTGGGGGATCTCCTCCATGGTGCGGGCCACCTTCAGCCCACGCCCGCCGCCACCGAACGCCGCCTTGATCGCCACCGGCAGGCCGTGGTCGACGGCGAAGGCCAGCACCTCGTCCGGGCTGCCGACCGGGTCGGCGGTGCCGGGCACCAGCGGGGCACCCGCCCGCTGGGCGATGTGCCGGGCGGTGACCTTGTCACCGAGGTCGCGGATCGCCTGCGGGGTGGGGCCGATCCAGGTCAGACCGGCGTCGATGACGGCCTGGGCGAAGTCGGCGTTCTCGCTGAGGAAGCCGTAGCCCGGGTGCACCGCGTCGGCACCGGACCGGGCGGCGACGTCGATCAGCTTGTCGATGCGTAGGTAGGTATTCGCAGCAGTGTCGCCGCTCAGGGCGTACGCTTCGTCGGCGAGCACGGCGTGCAGGGCCTCCCGGTCGGAGTCCGCGTACACCGCGACGCTACCCAGGCCGGCGTCCTGGCAGGCGCGGATGACGCGGACGGCGATCTCGCCCCGGTTGGCGATGAGTACCTTGCGCACCTTGGCTCCTCCCGGCGGTTACTGACCGGGAGTTTATAGCTCGCCCGGGTGGCCCTAACGATCGCTCAGGGTGCTGAGCGGTCGGGCTCACCTGTCGTACGCGTGTGGTCGGGTGGCGGTGACGAACGATGGCCGACGGAGGCCTCGAACGGGGAGTGCAGATGATCGAGACCAGAGGGCTGCGAAAGTCGTACCGCAGCCGTGCCGGTCGGGAGACCAAGACCGTGGAGGCCGTACGCGGCGTCGACCTGGACGTGTCGGCGGGTGAGATCTTCGGATTCCTCGGCCCGAACGGCGCCGGCAAGACCACCACCCTGCGGATGCTGGCGACCCTGATCGAGCCGGACGGCGGCCAGGCCACCATCGCCGGTGCCGACCTGCTCAAGGACCCCAGTGAGGTGCGCCGCCGGATCGGCTACGTGGCTCAGGGCGGCAGCACCTGGGACGAGTCCACCGCCCGGGAGGAGCTGGTCCTCCAGGCGCGGATGTACGGCATCAGCAAGGCCGAGGCGCAGCGGCGGGCCGTCCGGGCGCTGGAGGCGTTCCAGCTCACCGAGTTCGCCGACCGCAAGTGCAAGACGTACTCCGGCGGGCAGCGCCGCCGGGTGGAGATCGCGCTCGGCATCATCCACGAGCCGAAGATCGTCTTCCTGGACGAGCCCACCACCGGGCTCGACCCGCAGAGCCGGGCCCACATGTGGGACGAGATCCGGCGGCTGCGCACCGACGGCATGACCGTCTTCATCACCACGCACTACCTGGACGAGGCGGACGCGCTCTGTGACCGGATCGCGATCATGGATCACGGCGAGCTGGTCGCCGAGGGCACGCCGGCCGCGCTGAAGCGGGAGATCTCCGGCGACGTGGTGCAGGTCGGCCTCGACGTGACCGCGGCCGGTGAGGTCGAGAAGCTGCTCGACGGCGAGGAGTACGTCAACCGGCTGGAAACCCTCGACGAGGGCGGCCTGCGCCTCTTCGTCGACGACGGCGCCACAGCCATCCCCCGGATCCTGCGTCGCATCGACGGCGCCGGAATCGACCTCAGGTCGATCGAGCTGCACCGCCCGAGCCTCGACGACGTCTTCCTCACCAAGACCGGCCGCTCGCTGCGCGAGTCCTGACCCGACCAGGAGATCTCATGAAGCTCGCCCGCGACACCTGGCTGATCTTCCAGCGGCAGCTGCACCTGCTGCTACGCAACCCCGTGTGGGTCTTCGTCGGCGTCTTCCAGCCGGTGATGTACCTGCTGCTCTTCGCCCCGCTGCTCAAGCCGGCGCTGAACGCACCCACCCAGGCCGAGGCGTACAAGATCTTCGTGCCCGGCCTGCTGGTGCTGCTGGCCATCTTCGGCGGCCTGTTCCAGGGCTTCGGCCTGATCGCCGAGCTGCGCGCCGGGGTCATCGAACGCTCCCGGGTCACCCCGGTGAGCCGCCTCGCCCTGCTGCTCGGCCGCTCCCTGCGCGACGTGGTGTCGCTGCTGGCCCAGGCGGTAATCATCACCCTGCTCGCGCTCCTGTTCGACCTGCGCGTCTTCATCGGTGACCTGCTGCTGGCGTACCTGATGCTCGCCCTGATCGCGCTGATGACCTCGGCGGTCTCCTACGGCGTCGCGCTGAAGGTGAAGAGCGAGGACGCGCTCGCTCCGCTCATGAACACGGTGGCCCAACCCGTGCTGCTGCTCTCCGGCATCCTGCTGCCGCTCGCCTTCGCACCCGGCTGGTTGCAGGGCGTCGCCAGGTGGAACCCCTTCTCCTGGGCGGTCGACGGCACCCGGGCGCTCTTCAACGGGGACATCGGCAACGACCGGGTCTGGCAGGGGCTGACCATCATCACGGTGCTCGCCGCCGCCGGAGTCTTCTGGGCCGCCCGCCAGTTCGCCCGCAGCGTCAGATGAAAGGAGGGGCCCCCTATTAACGCCTGCGGTATAGGAAGGGCCCCTTC